>JBGUUN010000161.1:0-5054 GCA_045133555.1 Oscillospiraceae bacterium | reverse complement strand
GCATTCAATCAGGCACTCATGGAGCTCGGTGCGACCGTCTGTCTGCCAAACGGTGCGCCGCATTGCGATACCTGCCCGGTCAAAGATTTTTGCAAAGCAGGGATCGAGCAGTCTTATGCCTCATATCCGAAGAAAAAGCCGAAGAAGGCACGCCGCATCGAACAGCTTACCTTCCTGCTGATGATCGCAGACGGTAAAATTTTGCTGCATCAGCGTGCGGATAAGGGCTTACTTGCCTCGCTCTGGGAGTACCCGAATGTTGAAGGGCATCTGACAAAAGAGGAGGTAAATGAACTGCTTGCATCGCGCGGAGCAAAACCGCTTGCGATCAGGGAGCTTGCTAAAAGCAAGCATATCTTCACCCACATCGAATGGCAGATCAAAGCGTATGCGGTGTACTGCAGCAAATTGCAGCCGTTTGAAAACGAACTGCTGTTGACCGATGAACAGATCGAGAGCGAATATGCACTTCCGAGCGCTTTCGATAAATACGACCGAAAGGAACTGTAAATGGAAATCTATCTGGATAACGCCGCAACCACCAAGGTCTGCAAAGAAGCAGCCGATGCGGCATACGAATGCATGATACAAAATTACGGCAATCCGTCCTCGCTGCACAAAAAGGGACTGGATGCCGAAAAAGCGGTAACTGCCGCACGAAAGATCCTTGCGGATGCACTTACCTGCAAGGAGGAGGAGATCATCTTTACCGCCGGCTCGACCGAGAGCACCATCATCGGCATCGAGGGCTATCTTGCCACCCAAAAACGCGGCGGCAAGACCATTGTCACCACCGAGATCGAGCACAGCGCGGTCAAAAAGACCCTTGCCGTACTCGAAAAGCAGGGCTATCTCATCAAAACGGTATCTCCGAGAGAAAACGGTGCTTATGACCCGATGGATTTTGCCATGGCGGTGGACAAGGATACCGTTCTGGTCACAGTGATGTCGGTCAACAACGAGACCGGATTGCTTTTGCCGTGCGACAAGATCGGTAAGCTGATCAAGCGTGCCAATCCGAATGTGCTGTTCCACGTCGATGCGACCCAGGCGCTGGGCAAGATGAAGCTCACCCCGTCCAAATGGGGTGTGGATATGATGAGCTTCTCGGGTCACAAGATCCATGCGCCGAAAGGCATCGGTGCGCTGTACCTGAAAAAGGGCATCCGCATCGAAAGTCCGATCGTCGGCGGCGGTCAGGAATCGGGCATCCGTTCGGGCACCCACAACGTACCGGGCATTGCAGGCTTCGGTGCGGCGGTCAAAGCGATGCTGCCGATGATGGAGCAGAACAAGACCCGCTATGAAGAATTTATCGCAAGAATCAAAGAAAATCTGTCGGATCTTGATAACATCGCCTATAACTCGAATGAGCATTGCGTGCCGTGGATCTTCAATCTGTCGGTGATCGGCTACCGCAGCGAGATCATGCTGCATTATTTAGAGTCGCACGGCGTGTATGTATCCAGCGGCTCTGCCTGCTCGGTCGGCAAGCGCAACGGTGTGCTGGCAAGCTTAAACATCCCGGATAACCGTCAGGATTCCGCACTGCGCATCAGCTTCTCGCATGAGACCACCATGGAGGAGATCGATACGTTCTGTGCACTGATCCATAAAGCGGTAAACGAACTTGCGCATTGATCTCGGGCCGCTGATACCCCGTGCTTGCGGTATGGCGAGTTTTGTGTTCTCAGCACATTGTTACAGCCGCAAGCAATTTCATGCCCAACCAACCAATCCCTCAATTACGTACAAAGTAAGTACGGTCATTTTTCTGCGAAAAATGACCCATTCACAAAGGTAGGAAAAAATATGAGAGAATTAATCTTAGTCAAAACCGGTGAGATCGCACTCAAAGGCTTGAATAAATCCACCTTCGAGGACGGTCTGATCCGTAACATCCGCCGCCGCATCCGCGAATACGGCGAATTCAAGATCACCAAAGCACAGTCCACCATCTATGTCGAGCCGAAAAGCGAGGATATCGATTTAGATGAAGTCTGCGAGACCATGTCCAAGATCTTCGGTATCTCGGCTTACTCCCGTGCACTCATCACCGAAAAGGATATCGATGTCATCAAACGTGATGCACTCGAATACCTTGCCGATACCCTGCCGTTTGCCAAAACCTTTAAGGTCAATGCAAAACGCTCGGATAAAAAATTCCCGCTCAAAAGCCCGGAGATCCAGCAGATCATGGGCGGTACCATCCTCTCGGCATATCCGCGCTTAAAAGTTGATGTGCATAACCCGGAGATCACCGTCACCGTCGAGATCCGCGAGACCAACGCATACATCCACGCAAAAGTATTCCCGGGTGCGGGCGGTATGCCGATCGGCACCTCCGGCAAAGCACTCTTAATGGTATCCGGCGGTATCGACTCCCCGGTTGCCGGCTATATGATGGCAAAACGCGGCATCTCCCTGTCCGCGATCCACTACGTTTCCCCGCCGTACACCTCTGAACGCGCACAGATGAAGGTTGAAAAACTCTGCCAGGAGGTCTCCGAATACGCAGGCAATATTAACTTCTACTGCGTACCGTTTACCGAGATCCAGCTTGCCATCCGTGACCACTGTCCGGAAGAACTGTTTACCATCATTATGCGCCGCTTGATGATGAAGATCGCGTTAAAGGTCTGCGATAAGTATAATCTGGAAGCCCTCATCACCGGTGAGAGCGTTGCTCAGGTCGCAAGCCAGACCCTGCCGGCGATCGCAGCGACCGATGCGGTCTGCACCAGACCGGTGTTCCGTCCGTGTATCGGTATGGATAAACTCGAGATCGTTTCCATCGCACGCAAGATCGGTACCTTTGAAACTTCGATCGAGCCGTATGAGGACTGCTGCACCGTATTCACCCCGAAACACCCGAAAACCCGTCCGCAGCTTGCCGATGTAGAGGCTGCTGAGGCTGCATTCGACTTCGAGCCGCTGCTGCAGAAGGCATTCGAGGAGATGGAGATCAAGATGATCAACCAGCGCGGTGTCGTATTCGATTCCACCCGCGGTAAAGCGGAATAAACCGCAGTGCCTGCGGTCGCACAGCGCTGCAAGTCTCTGCGCCGCAGATAGACGACACCTGACGGTGTCTACTGCCCGGCGGTCTGCGGCCTTTGTCGCCGCTTGATTGTAGAGCTCAGCGCCTACAATATCGTACAAACTGAAAACAGGGGTGCATCCCCCTTCCACAAAGATAGGAAAAAACGCTTCGCGATGGACCGTCGAGGACGCCGGTCCCTACAAACGTATCATCACTTCGTACAAACTAAAAACGGGGGTGAACCCCACGCAGTGGGTGAATCCCCAATCATCCTCCACCCAACTGAAAACGGTCATTTTTCCGCGAAAAATGACCCCCACATAAAGCTAGGAGAAAAAAATGAATCCGATTTTAGAGAGAAAATATTTTGTACCCGATGTTGAAGGACGTCCGATGCCGGATGGCAGGATCTACCTTTACGGCTCACTCGACATCACCGGCGATCCCGGTTATTGTTGTAAGGAAATGCGCTGCTTCTCCTCCGATGATATGGTAAACTGGAGAGACGAGGGTGTCATCTTCCGCAATGACGGCGAAAACAGTATGTTCCCAGCCCATCCGGATACCAAGCTCTTCGCACCGGACTGCATCGAAAAAGACGGCAAATACTACCTGTTTGTCTGCTGCCCGGGCGACTTTGAGGGTGTGGCGGTCGCCGATCATCCGGCAGGTCCGTTTTCCGATGCGGTCCCGGTCAAAGGTGCTGACGAAGGCGGCATCGACCCGTCGGTATTCGTGGACGATGATGGCACCGTATACTACTTCTGGGGACAGTTCCACTTAAAAGGCGGCATCCTTAAAGAGGATATGACCGCGCTGATCCCGGAAAGTGTGACCGATAACATCATCACCGAATATGAGCACGGCTTCCATGAGGGTGCTTCCATCCGCAAAAGAAACGGTGTTTACTATATGGTCTATACCGATATCTCCCGCGGCAGAGCTACCTGCATGAGCTATGCCACCGCAGATCACCCGCTGGGCCCTTACACCAAACGCGGTGTCATCATCGATAACTACGGCTGTGACCCGAATTCCTGGAATGACCACGGCTCGATCTGCTGCTATAAGGATCAGTGGTATGTATTCTACCACCGTTCCTCCCAGAATTGCGGCGGCTGCCGCCGTGCCTGCGTCGAACCGATCTTCTTTGACGAAAACGGTCTGATCCCGGAGGTCAAGCAGAGCAGCAACGGTGCCGAAAAACCGCTTGACGTGACCAAGGGTGTGGATGCATCGGTCGCCTGCCGTCTGTCCGCCAATAGCTATATCGCACCGTTTGAGGGCGGAGAACGCATCTTCTTAAACCGCAGCTTTATGGAAGGCTGGGCTGAATACCGCGGCTTGGACTTCGGAAACGGTGTCAATAAAATGACCATCCGCATCAAAGGTAAGGGAACGCTGACCGTGAAAACCGAAAACACCCTGCTGGGTCAGACGGATTTCGATTCGCCGGAATTCACCGAGATCAACCTGGATCTCGCTTCGGTCTCCGGCGTGAAGCCGCTTTGGCTGCTGGCCGATCAAAACGGCGTGGAAGTGGATTGGTTTGTGATTCGATAATGCAAAAAGGGAAGAAACCGCTTGGCTTCTTCCCTTTGCTTTTTATATCCACTCGATCTCTCGTTCGGCACCCAGTTCAAAATGATACTTCACGATGCCCAGATCCATCTTGGCATACGGTCCGAATCCCGCTTTGGCTTTGACCTTGCCGTTGTCGTAGGTAAGGAAAAACTTCTGCTGATTGACCGCAGTCGGTGCGGTAAGTGCCGCTTTGACACCTTCATGAAACCATTCCGGCGTATTCACCGAGGCATTGCTCACCTGTTCTACCGTCTTGGATCTACGTACCAATCCCTTGTTTCTGCCGTGGCCCACCGAGATGACCAGCGAGAATTTCTCGCCTTTTTCCACCTTGAACATCTCCGGCTGCTTTTTGTAGGTCAGCGCCACCCAACAGGTGAAAAGCCCCAGCTGCTGTGCTTTTAACACCAGACGCTCGCCGTAATAT
>JBGUUN010000160.1:0-4451 GCA_045133555.1 Oscillospiraceae bacterium | reverse complement strand
TCATAGATAAGCCCCCTTTTTGTTTCTCTTTCTATTATACCACACTCATACCGAAAATGGTACTGTTTTTTATTGACAATTCACCTCCAGCAGTCTATAATTAAAGTATAGAATGAAAGGAGGGATCTATATGGCAATCTGCTCATACTGCGGTAAAACCGTCACCGATACAGTTCGCAATTGTCCGTACTGCGGAAGATCCATCGGAAATCATACCCAAAAATGGACCGTTTTTTTCCTCTGTTTATTCTTGGGAGAATTCGGTGCCCATAAATTTTACGAGAAAAAAATCGGCATGGGAATCCTTTATCTCTTTACTGCAGGCTTATTCGGCATCGGCATTCTCGTCGATCTGTGCCGCATCCTCATCGTCCCCGAACGCTACTTTACCGAAAATGATTAAAATCAAAAGGCTGTCAAAAAGACAGCCTTTTCTTATACGTTTAATAATACCAATGCGACCAGAATCACACCGATCGCGATCCATTGCTTTGTTAGCAGCTTCTCCTTGAAGAACAATACGCCCGCCGCGGTAACCGCAAGCAAAGAAGCCGCACTGTAGGTAGGATAAGCAACGACCGCCGCAACTTCCTGCAGCGCAAGCAGCAAAAATCTTGCCGAGAAAAAGTTCGTTATACCGATCAGTAATCCAAAAAACAGCTCCGATTTTCCGAAACGCTCTTTTTTCAGCATTGCCAATGCGGTGCAAAGCAAAAACGCCGTCAGAAAAGTGAACATCAAAAACTGTTCCGAGCGGCTTTCCACACCAAACTGCTCATAGATCTTTGCCATCGCATCGCCCAGACCGCCGCCGATCAGCAGCAGGATCAGTTCAAAGCGAAACGCTCCCATCTCGCCCTTCTTCATATTGATCAGCAAAATCGCAGCGATCGCAAGCGCAAAGCCTATCCACTGCACCGGCTCCGGCATCTCTCCAAACAGCACGATCGATAACAGCATCGGAACCAACAGACCCAGCTTCATAAACGTTGCCGACAGCACTACGCCGTTTTTCTTCACATTGTATTGCAGCATGATAAAGCTGGCCAGATACAGAAAACCGTTCACCGCACCGAATCCGAGGGTGGACACAAAGCCTTCACTAAAATCAAAAATCGTACCCAGACCGGTAAAACACGCGCCGAGTGCGGTACACATCAGATAATTGAATGCCAGCATACTGATATTGGCCTTCACACGGTCGGTACTGAGCCGCATGATGATCGACACAAAAGCGCTGGACAATATTGCAAGCAGCAGATAAATCATACTATCCCTCCATCCCTTATTGATTGTACCACGGCTGTCAAGACGTATATACCGCTCACTAAAAAAACGCCTCAGATATCAGCCTGAGGCGTTTTTTAATATCAATCCTCTAAGAAGATCGGGTTGGTCCATGCCTTATTGCCGTCTTTATCGATGACCACAGCACGGATATACTTGTACTGAATCGCGCCGTTCCAGGTCAGATCAAGCTCCGCCTGCTGTAATGCACCGTCCTTAGCATGTACGATCTGGGTCGGATGGGCATCCGCATGGAAGCGAACCTTCACAGCATCCGAGCACTTAACATAAGCCTTACCGTTCTCTACATAGAAATCGTAGATTTCCGGACCGGTAGAGGAATAAAACGCACCGTTTTTCAGCGCATCCAGAATCGCGTTCAGCTGATTTTCCGCTCTGACCATGACCCAGCCTTTGCAATGCTGATACATGGCATGACCGTCATCGGTCGCAACACCGTAGAGCTTCTTGCCCATACCAAGCAGCTCATCCCAGTATGCCGCATCGGTGTCCATCTCGTTTTCGATAACACAGCCGCTGTTCCAGATTTCCATTGCAAAATCACCTTCGAGCTTATCGAAATATCTTGCCGGAGTAGAACTCCATTCCGGATGACAGTAGATGGTCAGGTTATTTTTTGCATGGATCTTATCCAGATACGGCTGATATTCTTCCTGACAGGTAGCGGTACCGGATTTTAAGCGGACATCCTGATCAAAGCCGTTGCCGTCCTCTTTGGACGGGCCGATGCATACGGTATGGAAACAGCGGAAACCTTTCTCATCATGGAAGGTGTTGTCAAACTCCATGCCCGGGATGATGGTGATCGGCACTTCCGGTGCAAAGTTCTCATAGTTGTAATAACGGTGGTCGGTCAATGCCAGGAAATCATAACCGTTTTCATGATGCAGACGAATCACATCCGCCGGATCACCGGAACCGTCGGAACGGGTGGTGTGGCAATGAAGTCCGCCTTTGAGCATTTTTTCTTCCCCTGCAAATGCCTGCTGTCTTTTCATAAGTTTTCCCTCACTTTTTTATTTTGATAGAAAATCGTTGATTTTCTGATAGAACTGATCTTTTACATCCTGCGGCAGATCACAATGACCGCGATCCGGCACCGCGATATATTCCACACGGTGCGCTTTCTGCATCTTTTCCACAAACACATCGCTGTGCTTTTGCTTGTTGACCTGATCATCCGCCGTACAATGATAGATCAGATACGGAATATCCGGCATTTGATCCACCAAATGCACCGGCGAAGCCGACTGCAGCGCTTCTGCCATGGTACCCTCATAACTGCCGAATGCACTGTATAAAGTACGCGGTAAGTCCGGTCTTTCGGTATAATGATACGGCAGGTCACAAACCGGGCAGTTAGCAAGAGTAAAGGACGGGGTATGCTTTGCATATGCAGTATAGACAAGCGAGCAAAGACCGCCCATGCTGTTGCCGGTGGAAACGATCGGGATATCGGCCGGCAGGTTTAATCCTGCGATCACAACATCGATCAGCTCATCCACATAATCCACCGTCTGACGGTTCATCCAGCACCAAGGATTATAGTACGGCACGATCTGAATGATGCCGTGTTCATCGTAAAACCTAGATTCGGTGCGTCCCTCTTCTTTATACATCGTACCGAAGCCCAGACCGTTTAAGGTCAGCACAATGCCCTTGATCGGACGTTTGCAGACACGGTGGTTGCAGTAGCAGAAATTATCCAAAGTTTCAAAGGTCATGATTTTTTCCATATCGTATCACCTCAAGTCAAGTATAGCACTTTGCATCGCAAAAAACAATCCCGAAAAAGAGATTTCCGATCACTTGATATCAAATTTTGCAAAGCGAATTGACTTTAATACCCCAAATACAGTATAATACAGATAATAACCCGATCGGAGGAAATATATATGATCCCGTTTTGCAACATCGATTTGCCTTTACCGACCAAAGAAGAGATCAAGCAGATTTACGATCTCATCAGCACCCCGCACAAACTCGGTGCAGTCATGAAATGGGAGGAGCATTATACCGATTCTCCGACCGTATTCCAAAAAGACGGTGTTTACTATATGTACTTCATCGCCATCTCCAAAGACTGCAATATTTCGGGTTATGAGACCCATTTGGCACGCTCTTATGACCTGTTAAATTGGGAATACCTCGGACCGGTATTCAAGCGCAACGATCTGAATCATTGGGACAGCAAGCAGTGTGCAGGCTATGCGGCTTTCCTTGATATCGATTTTCACGGCGATTATGCTCTGCAGCAGGTGAATGACTCCTACTATATCTCCTATCTTGCAGGCAACAGCGACGGCTATGAGCCGGATCCGCTGTACATGGGTCTTGCCAAAACCGCCGACCCGACCGATGCAAACGGCTTTACCCGCTTTGAAAACCCGATCTTAAAACCGGAGGATGCGGATGCTCGCATTCACGAGACCAAGACCTTATATAAAAGCTACTTATTCAAGGATCCGAAGCAGATCACCGGCCATCCGTATGTCAATGCCTACAACGGCAAAGCGCAGGACGGCAAGGAGCGTATCTTCTTGGCAGTGTCGGATGACGGCGAGCATTGGGAGCGTTACAGCGACCGTGCGGTCATCGATATGATCACAAACGATCCAAACGGTCTGATCACAGGCGATCCGCAGATCCTGCTGATCGGCGATATCTATGTCATGTTCTTCTTCCGTCTGGAAAACGGCAAACCGGCATATGATACCTTTGCCTGCTCCCGCGATCTGATCCACTGGAACATCTGGGACGGCAAGCCGCTGATCGAGCCGGAGTACGATTGGGAAAACATCCACGCACATAAACCGTGGATCGTACGCAAAAACGGAATCACCTACCACTTCTACTGTGCCGTCAACTCGAATAATGAGCGTTATATCGCCGTTGCGGCATCCAAACAACCGAATTAACGATAAAATCCCGGAGAAATTCTCCGGGATTTTTTTGCCGTCTAATCATTCTTTGACCGACAAAGTCGCCATATACTGCGGGATATATTCACTGATCGGATTGCCGCCCTCACGGTCTTTATCCTCATACAATGCTTTTAAGGCAAAACCGGCCTTGAGCTGACCGCCAAGCTGTTCCTCCATTGAGTGGGAAAACTGTACGCCGTCACCGTTTTCAATCATGGC
>JBGUUN010000159.1:0-1614 GCA_045133555.1 Oscillospiraceae bacterium | reverse complement strand
GTGTTTGGTAGAACCGAGATCGCGGACAATTTCAAAAACACCGTCATCGATGCCGTAAGAACCGATGCCTTCATACTGGACACCGAGGGAATCTTCATAGCCGGGATTCCAACAGTCCGCGCCGGGAATCGCGGTTTCGGGTTTCCATGTTTTGCGCGCGGCTTCATCGTAGTTTTTATATGCCGCCTGCGCCGCAGTATTGTAAGCATAGAACGGAATGTGCATGATGATGGAGGTATCGTCACAGCCCATCTCCCGCAGAGCGGCAATCTGATCCTTGTACCATTCCATCTGCGGCTCGGTCAGACGCGCCCATGCAATCTGTTCGTTGCCGTCCGCATCGGTAAACGGTGCACGGTCGTGTGAGTCGATCATCAATACAGCAGATACAATCCTGCCCTCCTCTTCAATGGCAATGACATAGTTGCCGTTGCCAATCGACGGATCACCCTTTTCATAAATGCAGTATTTGTGTGTCAGATAGCGGTCGGCAACCGTGTCGATGTATTCCGCGCCGTTCTGGTTGTCGTGATTGCCCCAGACCGGCGCCCACGGAATTTCAAAGCTGTCAAGAAAATCGGCGAACATATCGTATGCATGATCCGAGCCCGCCCACGAAAGGTCGCCCGATACGGTAATCAGATCGGGTTTCACACGGTCGACGAGTGTGCGCACAGTGTGTTCCAGAATGCGGCGGTTCTTGTGTCCCTCCGCCCATTCACCGTCGCCCAGCTGCGGGTCGGACAGATTCAGAACGAGAAACGGTTTTCCGGGTGTTTTTTTCAGTGTAAACATAAATGTATCCTTTCTTGTCTGTATAAATCGTTGTAAAAAATCAGGATGCCTACCTCAAAACGGCACGGTCATCCTGATGCAGTTTTTATTTGATGATTTTGAAAGCTTCGAGGATGGTCAGCTCACGCGCTTTTCCCTGTACAGCGGACACAATACCGAAGATATTGACGCACCACAGAACAAAGTTCAGAAGACCGAATGCAATACCGATGATCCAGCCGATCACAGGAATCCAACCAACCAGAGACGTAACAATGGAACCTGCAACCTCAGCTGCAAGGTGAAGCAGAAGCAGATTCAGACCGACCTTCGCATGATACTGGGTAAACGGGGATTCCTTCATCGCGACCAGCGGAATCAGAACGAGAATGTGCAGATACGCCAGAATCGATACATAACGGTTGGCGTTGATATCCTCCGCTCTGTAGTTCGCAGTGGTGTCGGTATAGGCAATAAACTTATCAAAACCGCCGCCTGCTCCGTTTGTTTTCTGCTGATTCTGCGAGGATGCGGTATTCTGTGCGGGAGCACTTCCGGAATCGACCGGCGCACCGCATGCGGTACAGAATTTGGAGCCGTCCTCAACCTTTGCTCCACACTGATTGCAAAATGCCATAATGATGTCCTTTCTCCGTTTTTCACGGCAGCAAATCGTTTCACTGTCATCATTATACTAAAGATGCGGGAATTTGTCAACTGTTTTGCATATTTTTTTGCTTTTCGCAGAAAATTTCGCCGTGACAGGTTGATTTTTTTGAAAGAACTTGATATAATAGTGATACATACGATTCGTTTTTCAAAAAGGAGAATTTTTACCAT
>JBGUUN010000158.1:0-5400 GCA_045133555.1 Oscillospiraceae bacterium | reverse complement strand
ATGCTTCCGCTACCGGTTTGATCAAGACCACCAAAGAGGTTATGAGCGACTATCCGGATTCCATTATGCACGAGATCGCTTCCGAGTTCGGCAAAGTAAACGGCCGTGTTGCATTCGATGCGAAGAGAAAAGGCGACTTGGGCGGCGTGATCGCTGTTGACCGTTATGTTAAATACTTAGCTGAGGGCGTTACCAACATCATCAACACCTTCCAGCCGAACGTATTCTGCATCGGCGGCGGTATCTCCAATGAGAGAGAGTACTTACTCGAGCCGTTAAAAGCAAGAGTTACCCGTGACGTATATACCCGTAACTCCATCAACAACACCGATATCAGAATTGCAGAGCTGATGGGCGATGCAGGCTTGATCGGTGCGGCTCTGCTCGGTTTCTCCGACGCTAAAAAATAACCTCCACGGTGCCCGTGGAGGCATAGCGCTGAGAGTTTGGATGCACCGTTTTCAGACGGCAGCAAAGCTGCCTATTGTTTGGCGGTCTGGTACCTAAGCGCTCGAATGATAGAAATCAAAAGGACGGTTTATACCGTCCTTTTATTTTTTCGGAAAACTGCATCCGATAACCATCCTGCTTGCGGCGGTATTGATCCGCAAAGAATATAAAACTTCCCGAACCGCAAGTTCGTAGGGCGGGGGCTTGCCCCCGCCGCTCAATTTCGCACCAACTCGCTTCGCGGCGGGCTGTCGAGGACGCCAGCCCCTACAAACATATACTCAATTTGTACAAGGTAAGTACGGTCATTTTTCTGCGAAAAATGACCCTTCCACAAAGGCAGGAAAAAATCGTATGTGCTTGATTTCTTGTATATTGCAATACCTCCCGCTTTGAGGGGGGCTTGTTTTATTTATAATATTAAAAAATGTTCATACAATATACTTGAATTATCCTATAATGGTAAAGTATAATGTATTAAACGGCAGTCGAATGAGGGCGTTTGCCTTTGACGACAGAAAATCACACTCATGTTAAGAATTGTTATAGGGAAGATACGATGAACATTGCATTATTTACCGAAACCTATTTACCGTACATCAACGGCGTGGTGACCCACGTAAAATCCTTGAAAGAGGGCTTGGAAAAGCTCGGACACAATGTATTGATCGTTTGCGCGGATCCGCACGCAAGGCATCATTATATCAGCGAGGGCGTTTTGCATTGCCCGGGCATCACCTCCAAAAAGGTGTATGAATACGGCATCGCACCGCCGCTTGCTCCGAATCGCTTGAAGCATCTGCGTGCATTTGCACCGGATATCATCCATATCCACAACGAATTCGGTGTCGGTCTGTCCGGCGTGCGCTATGCCAAGGAGCTTAACATACCGCTGGTCTACACGCTGCACACCATGTATGAGGACTATCTGTACTATGTTGTGCCAAACCGCCTGATCCCGTTTGCCAAACGTCTGGTCGAGCGCTATGCCAAGTATCTGGCAGACCGCAGCGACGGTCTGCTTGGCCCGAGCCCGAAGGTCGAGGAGTTTTTCCGTGAGTGCAACGTCATCAAGGACGTGCATATCATGGCAAATCCGGTGGAGCTGGAGATCTTTGATAAGCGCAAGGCTGACAAAGCGCGTTCTGCGATGATCAAGGAACGTCTGGGGCTTTGCGATACGGATTTTATCCTGACCTTCTGCGGCAGACTGGGTAAGGAGAAGAATGTTGACGGGCTGATCGATTACTGGAAAGAGGGGATCGCATCCCATCCGGGGCTCAAGCTGCTGATCTTGGGCGACGGTCCGGAGCGGGAGAGCTTTATGCAGCACGCGAAGGATGCCGGGGTAAGTGACAGCGTGATTTTTGCGGGCAAGATCGCACACAACGATCTGCCGCTGTACTACGATTTCTGTGATCTGTATATCACCGCATCGCTGTCGGACACCAATTCGATCTCGATGAAAGAGGGACTTGCGATGGAGCTGCCGGTGTTATCCCTGACCGACGAGCTCAACGAAGGGCAGATCATCGACGGCATCAACGGCTTTAACTTCAATGATGCCAAGGAGCTGTTTGACTGCATCGATCATTACCGCGGGCTGTCGGAAACCGAGCGGGAGAGTCTGCGTCGAGGAGCACGCGATTCGGTACTGGAAGCGGACTGTGTTGCATTGGCGCAGCACGTTTTGCCGATCTATGAACGTCTGATCGCGGAATTTGATGAAGAATCATACGACGTAAAGTTATAAAAAGTTCATAGAATGTACTTGAATCGTTTGAAACTTATGCTGTATAATAGAGTTATGAAAGAGAGACAGTGTACCATTGGGTATACGTCGGGAAATGTTATGGTATCGCGGCCGTGAATGACGGGGCGATCGTGTCAGATAAGGAGTAACAGCATGGATATTAACTTAAACGATATCATGGACAGCGTCAATGAGCTGGCTGACAGCGCCGTAAAATTTGCCAAAGAGGTTGCTGCCAAGACTTCCAAAAAGACCGAAGAGGTTGTCGGTATGTCCAAGGTGAAATTAGATGAGCTCAAATTAGAGAGCGAGATCAAAGCGCTGACCCAGAAGCTGGGTGCTGCGGTATACGAAATGACCGAGCAGGGCATCAATACGCCGGAAGTCATCGACTGTCTGGTCGCTGAGCTGAAGATGAAGAAAGAGCAGCTTGCTGCGCTGAAAAAACAGCTTGCAGGCATGAAGAAAACCGTCATCTGCGATGCTTGCAAGAGCATCAATCCGAAGGGTGCATTCTTCTGCGGACGCTGCGGTGCGCCGTTACCGGCTGCCGAGGTCGAGGCGGAGGAAGACTTTGCGGATTACGAAGAATACGAGGAATCCGAAGAACCGTGTGAGGAGGCTTGCGAGGAAGAAATTTTTGAGCAGGCTGTCGTTGACGGTGCGACCGAGGATGAGGCAGCGGAGATCGTTGCCGATGCTGCAGCGGAAGCTGCGGAGGATGCAGAGTAAGATCTGCGGATAAAATTGATGGGAAGTGGAGCTATGAGGATTACATAGGAATCCTCTGCCTGAGAAGGCTTTTATGAGCTATTTTCAGCACTTTTTCATAGCGTGTGGGGCATCCTGAATTGCTGCAGGGTGTCCCATTCCGTTTTTTATTACCTTTGTGGAAGGGGGGATTTTTTCCTACCTTTGTGGAGGGGGGGATTCGCCCACTGCGTGGGGCTCACCCCCGTTTTTCGTTTGTGCGTACAACCCACAGCCTCCCCCTCTGGGGGAGGTGTCATCGTTTCACGATGACGGAGAGGGCTTTTTGAAACGCGGAGCGTTTCTACCTTACCTCTTCACTCTAAAAAATCGGGAAGATGATATCTTCCCCTACGAACATATTTTTAGTTGGTATGAAATTGAGCTACGATCCCTACAAATCATTCGAGCATCCAAGGCTTAAGACCGCCGGAATAGTAGCAGGCTACGCCTGCGGCTGAAAAAGGTGGTACAAGCTATCCGCGCTATGGGACCGTACGGTCACAGCCTCCGCTTTACCTCTGTGTAAGGCTCAAGCCGCGACTGCCTTTGTACAGACTTTTTAGTTTAGCGGTACTGGCTATTCCTTTTGTTTGCCCAAAAGGAATCAAAATGCCCATAAGGGCTGCCGCCCTTATGTATCCTGCGGTGCTCGCATTCTATCTTTGTGCGGTGAAAAATTTCTGCCGAAAATTTCCGAATCGAGTTTATACGCCGATCCGGTGCGAGAGGATAGCCGTTGCCGGCTTGCGGTAAGGCGGGTTTGGAGTTCCGTGGCGGATTGATACCGCCCGCAAGCATTTTTTCAGAGTTGTATGCGGGGGTCATTTTTCGCAGAAAAATGACCGTACCTACTTTTTCTTAGCTTTGCGGATCAATATTGCTGCAGGCAAAATGGTTATCATAGTTTCCCAAAAAACAATAAGAGGACGGTAAGACCGTCCTCTTAAGTTCTTATAGTGCGGGGACAAAGGTACCACACCGCCAGACAATAGCGAGCTTCGCTCGCGTCCATCTGCGGCGTAAGAAGTTCCCGCGCTGCGCCACCGCAGGCACTGCGGCTTTATACTTTTTTATGGTTGCACTTGATGCGGCGGAGTGGTATAATAAGGATAACCAAATCAATCAGGGGGGAATGTTATGTCTGATATGAACCGACCGGCTCTGTTTTTAAGCTTATGGTTTGGAAACTTCTTTGAACCGGCGTATTCCGATATGGAATTTATCAAAAACGGTGTTGCCGATATCAAACAGATGGGCTTTGATGCGGTGCTGACCGATTCCAAAGCATGGCAGGATTTCTTTGACCGCTACGAGGGTAAAGAGGCATCGCAGTATCTCATCGGCCAGGAGTATATGCAAAAATGCATCAAAGAGCAGGGACTGCATCATTGGTTTTTGTCCGTGTACCTCTGCGGCGATAATCTCTATCCGAATATCCGTACCTCTCCGCCGGTCATCGGCGAGGGAATCGTGACCGCAGACGGCAAACCTTACCGCTACTATAAATATTGGTCCGAAAAGGCACAGCAGAGCATGCTCGATCATGTGAAGGGACTGTTCTCGCTTTACAGCGACAACCACGCGGCATTCACGCTCGACGGAAAGACCCGTCTGCCGATGACCTCGATGTGGGATCCGATCGTGCTGCCGAGCTTTGATGAGGACGGTGTTGCGCGTTACCGCAGCTTCCTTGCCGCACGCTACCGCACCATCGAGGACTTAAACCTTGCGTATGAAACCGATTTCTACGATTTTGAGGAGATCACACCGCAGGATTGGCTGATCGATTATGAGCGTGAACCGATGACCGAATCGGATATGAAGGCCAAAAACGGCAGATTCTACCGCCACGGCGATCTGATGTTATACAAAGCATGGGAGCTGACACAGTATTTTGCTGCAATGAAAGAGAAGTTTGCCGCACTGGATGAAAGACTCTATCTCGCACCGAATCTTTCGCAGTGGAGCATCTTCTTAAATATCAACCGCAACGACCCGAATGATCTGTGGGATACCGCAAACCGCGGCTTGGACCCGTACCGCATCGCACCGTATGTCGATTCCGCGACCTTTATGACGGTGCCGCAGATGGCAAACGGCAGCGCGAATGCCTATGTCACCGAGTATCAAAACAGCATGATGCGCGCAATGAATGAAGATCGCCCGTTTTTGACCGGTTTTTATCTGGGCAAGCACACCGAGGGCGATATCTACCGTGAGCTGACTCCGGCCGAGATCATCGGCTCGGCAGTCGCATCCGGCGCATTCGGCTACACCGCCTACGGCTATCTGGGATTGGATGACGGCGGCGTAATGCATAAGCTGCCGGCAGAATTCAAGGATTCTGTCCGCGTGGGCAATACCTGGGCAAGAAAGGTACTGCCGAAACTGGATCAAAAGCACATCAAACAGGCGGCGATCCTTTTCCCGCATCAGATGGCGCT
>JBGUUN010000157.1:0-2646 GCA_045133555.1 Oscillospiraceae bacterium | reverse complement strand
TTGGTCACGGTCTGCATCGGGATGTTTAAGTCGTATGCTTCCTGCATGACCTTACCCTCGATCACGTCACCTGCATGCGGATACAGAGAATAGGTGAAGGTGTGGTGGCCGATGTCTGCGTGTTTGCCCGGATAGGTCGGTGCACGCAGCAGGTTTAAGCTTAAGAAGTTCTCTTTTGCCTTGTAGCCGTACTTGGAATCGGTTAAGATCGCAAAGCCGTGCTCACGGTCGGACAGATCGGCAAACTTGATGCCGCAAACCTCGAATTTCGCCATATCCCAGCTGGTGTTGACGGTGGTGGAACGACGGATGGTGCCGTACTGGATGTCAAAGGTGCAGCGCTCTGCGTATACGTTGACACGGTTGTCCGCACGCAGCATCTTGTGATAGGTATGCCAGTCAACATCGGTCACAAAGTCCACACGCTTGCCGTCTGCGGCAAGGATCGCTTTCTGACGCAGATGACAGTTCTCGTATACGAAATCCTGCTCTAAAACAGCGTTTAAGCCCTCGATGTAGGCACGTCTGGAGGTCAAGGTCATCTCTACCGGTGCTTTGTCCTGATAGGTGATCGGAATATCCCAGCAGTCGCCCTCGTCCTCATAGATGTGCAGGACGTTGAGTGCATCGCCCGGAGCAACGGAATCCATGCCGGTCTCTTTGTTATACAGCGATTTGACAAAGCCGTCCTCGCCGAATACCACACGCAGATTCTCGTTTTCCAGTACATTGTCACAAGCCACCAAGAACGGCATATCCGCAAGCTCAGCTTTGCTGACTACAGCATAGCCCGCAGCCGGTACGGTAACGTCATATAATCTCTCGCCGTCGGTCATCAGTTTCTTACGGTCAAAGCTGAGGGAGTTGAAGCAGATGGTGTCGCCCTCTTTTGCCTCAACGCGTTTTGCAGCAGCCTCGTATGCTTTTGCGGTCAGGCTCTCTACCTCATCGTATAATTTGATGTAGCGAGCAACGCTCTCGTCATAGACACGGTCGATGGAGGAACCCGGGATGATATCGTGGAACTGATAGAGTAAAACCTCTTTCCAGATCTCGTCCGCTTTCTCCTGCGGGAATTCCAGTCCTGCCAAAACATACGCAAATTCCATCTCACGCAGTGCGAACTCCATGATACGGTTGTAGCGTTTGTTTGCACCCTGGGTGGTCAGGGTACCCTGATGACGCTCAAGGTATAACTCGCCCTGCCAGGTCTGTAATTTATCCCATTTCTCCTCCAGTTTCGGGAAGATGTCGTGTGCCTGGGTCATCTTGACCGGTGCGATGCCGTTTAAGTCTTTCATACGCATCATACGCTCGATGTGGTCGGAACCCGGACCTGCACCGCCGTCGCCGATGCCGTATAACATCAATACGTCGTCACAGATACCGTTCTCGGCATACTGACGCTCGGTTTTCTTAACGCCCCACGGAGCAGCCGGACCGTTATAGGTCTCTTCCGGCAGCATATGGGTCAAGATCTCGGTGCCGTCGATGCCCTCCCAACGGAAGGTGTGATGCGGGAATTTATTGTGTTCGCTCCAGGAGAGCTTCTGGGTCATAAAGTAGTCAACGCCGCTCTTCTTTAAGATCTGCGGTAAGGATGCGTTGTAGCCGAATACGTCCGGCAGCCAGAGGTTATTAACGGTCAAGCCGAACTCCTCTTCCCAGAATTTCTGACCGTAATGGATCTGACGAACCAGCGCCTCACCGGAGGAGATGTTGGTATCCGCCTCGACCCACATACAGCCCTGCGGCTCGAGTCTGCCTGCTTTGACCGCCTCTTTGATGCGCTCGAACAGTGCCGGATAGTAGACTTTCATCCACTCATACTGCTGCGGCTGGGACTGACCGAAAACATAGTCCTCATAGATATCCATGTGATGCAGTGCGGTGGAGAAGGTTCTTGCAGCCTTACGGATGGATTCGCGGATCGGCCACAGCCAAGCAAGGTCTAAATGTGCATGACCGACTGCCCATACCTGTAAATCCGGATCGCCGTTTTTGCGGTCGAGTACGGTTGCCAAAATCTCGCGTGCTTTTGCGATCTCCTCTTTGGAGAAGGTGCCAAGCAGCGTGGTAGCCTCGTAGAGTGCGAAGAATACCTTCTGTGCACGTGCGGTTTCTTTATCGATGGTTTTATATAAGTCGATAAGTACCTGCAGGTCATAGTATAATGCGCGGCGATCCTCATCCAGTACAGCGATCTCTTTTTCTAACAGTTTGCCGCCGACATCGTTACCGAACAGGTCGTTACAGCCTGCATCCATCCACAGATCGATCGCCTCGCCGCCTTTTGCATTCGGCAGGATGCGGTAGATACGTTTGCACGGTGCACCGAGTGCATCTTCGAAGGTGGATTTCTTGGTGGTCAGACCGCGTACCGGGTCACCGTTTTCGTCAACGATCAAGCCCTCACCGGAGATATCGATCATTAAGACAACGAATTTACCCTCGCAGCTTTCCGGAACTTTACCGGTGAAATGGAACCAACCGCAATCCCACAGCTCGCCCCAGACCTCATTTTTCTGGATATCGAGTTTCGGTTTGCCGGTCATACGGTCTTTGTAGGTCACCGGTTCCGGGGTAACGTAAACGTCCGCTTTGAGAGAATCCACCACGGTGTAAACGCCCTCTTTGGTCAGGCGG
>JBGUUN010000156.1:0-3611 GCA_045133555.1 Oscillospiraceae bacterium | reverse complement strand
GTGCGATCTCTGCCGGAGTCTCTGCGATCGGCGCTGCCTCAAAACCGAAGAAGCTGCCAAACGGATCTGCAGTCGGTGCTTCCTGAGGTACTTCCTCAACGACAGGAGCCGGTGCGATCTCTGCCGGAGTTTCTGCGATCGGAGCGGCTTCAAAGCCGAAGAAGCTGCCAAACGGATCTGCTGCCGGAGCTGCCGGGGCTTCCTCAACTATCGGAGCCGTTGCGATCTCTGCCGGAGTTTCTGCGATCGGTGCGGCTTCAAAACCGAAGAAACTGCCAAACGGGTCAGCTGCTGGAGCTGCAGGGGCTTCTTCAACCACCGGAGCCGGTGCGATCTCTGCCGGAGTCTCTGCGATCGGTGCTGCCTCAAAACCGAAGAAGCTGCCAAACGGATCTGCAGTCGGGGCTGCAGGAGTTTCTTCAACTGCCGGAGCCGGTGCGATCTCTGCCGGAGTCTCTGCAATCGGTGCGGCTTCAAAACCGAAGAAGCTGCCAAACGGATCTGCAGTCGGGGCTGCAGGAGTCTCTTCTACTGCCGATGCAGCCGGTGCTTCCTGCTGTGCCGGTGCACTTGCATTGAAATCAAAGAAACCGAAACCGCCTGCTGGGGTCTGCTCAACTGCCGGAGCAGCCGGTGCTTCCTGCTGTGCCGGTGCACTTGCGTTGAAATCAAAGAAACCGAAACCGCCTGCCGGAGTCTGCTCTGCTGCCGGTGCTGCCGGAGTTTCTGCGTTAAAGCTGAAGAAGCCGCCAACGGAATCTGCCGAAGCAGCCGACGCCTCCTGCTGTGCCGGTGCACTTGCATTGAAATCAAAGAAACCGAAACTGCCTGCCGGAGTCTGCTCTGCTGCCGGAGTTTCTGCGTTAAAGCTGAAGAAATTACCTGCAGCTTCCTCTGCAGCAGCCGGAGTTTCAGCACTGAAATTGAAGAAATCACCGGTCGGTGCGGTGGTAGTTTCCTGCTGTTTCGATTCCTCTGCGCCAAATGCCGAGAACGCATTACCGAAAGCAATGGTCGAAGTATCCTGTGTCGGTGCGGTATTCTGTTCGGTAACACCGAAGAAATTCATCGAAGCATCCACGGTATTTGTAGCAGGTGCCGGTGCGCCGCCGAAGAGATCAAACGGATTGGACGCGTTCTGCTCCGGTGCGGAAGCAGCGGTGTTTACCTGGAAGAACGGATTCTGCGCATCGGAACCACCAAACAGATCGCTGTTCTGATTCGGTGCAGCGGTAAATGCAGTCTGTGCAGCACCAAAAAGATTCATGGTATCCGAAGTCGGTGCATTGGTATTGACCGCAGTCTGCGGTGCACCAAACAGCATATCCGTCGCAGCGTTCTGACCGCCAAACTGCATATCATTTGCATTGGAAGCGGTCTGCGGTGCACCGAATAACATATCATTTGCACCGTTTACCGGCTGCTGAGCGCCAAAAGCGTAGTTATTTGAAGCCTGCTGGCCCTGATTACCGAATGCGTAGCCATTCGGTGCCTGCTGACCCTGACCACCGAATGCATAACCGTTCGGTGCCTGCTGACCCTGATTACCGAACGCATATCCGTTCGGCGCCTGCTGACCCTGATTACCGAATGCGTAGCCGTTCGGTGCCTGCTGATCCTGGCTGCCGAACAAAACGGTTCCAACCGAAGAAGCATTTTGCTGATATACTTTGCCGCCGGACATTACAACATATTCCGTCTGCTGCGGCTCTTTATTTTTCTTTTTATCAAACCAAGCCATTTCTTGATTCCCCCTTTAAGTCAATAAACAAAAAAGTGCTTTCCCGAAATGAGAAAGCACTTCTTGATTCAGTGGAGTATCAGGGACTCGAACCCTGGACCGACCGGTTAAGAGCCGGTTGCTCTACCGACTGAGCTAATACTCCATATTTTTTGTTCTTACCAGCTTATCACCCGAGAACATTAATATTATAGCATACGAACACAAAAAAGTCAACGGTTTTCTTCGTAAATTATCCTTCTATAATTCCCATTCTTTTTGTGAAAATCAACATATAATAAAACAAAAAAGAAGGACCGCTTTTGCGGTCCTTCCAAGGGATCTTATTCAGCTTCTTCAGCGCTCAAATCGAGATCGATGTCTGCAGCGCTTACTGCAACATCCGTATCCAGATTTTCTTCACGTAAAGCTTTTTCCAATGCGCGGTAACGAGCTTCGGTTAAAATTGCCTGAATGCCTTTTACAACGCCAAAGATGATGCCTGCAGCTGCGATCACAATGCTGATGACCACTACTGCGGTTACCCAAGGGTTCTGCTGTTTGTTCGTTTTCATACGGATGCCTCCTTTGTTATTTTGAGCGAGTAGATCGCCTTATTTTTTCGGATTGGATTTGCGTTTTCTCTTAGCCTTGAATTCCTGCCAGGAAACCCACAGCGGACATGCTAAGCATACGGTGGAGTATACACCGGAGATCATACCAATGATGATCGGGAATGCAAAGCTGATGATGGACTGTACGTTTGCAAAGTATGCAACCAAGCAAACAACCAGCATGGTCATAATGGTGGTAACAGAGGTGTTGATAGAACGGCTCAAGCTCTGGTTGATACTTAAGTTAAACAACTCTGCGTTGGACAGTTTATCGCCGTAGTGACGTTTGTTCTCACGTGCACGGTCGTAGATAACGATGGTATCGTTGACCGAGTAACCTAAGATGGTAAGCAGTACTGCAATGAAGTTGTAGTCTAACTCAATGCCGAAGATGACGAAGGTGCCGAATACAACCAGCATATCGTGGAACAGTGCGATAATAGAGGTGATACCTGCAGACCAACCGCTGATACGTTTGAAACGGATTGCTACATAGATGATGAGGATGATGGAAGCATATAATACTGCCATCATGCTCTTCGCTAAGAACTCGGAACCGATGGACGGCTGTACATTGGTAACAGACAGTAAAGTCAGTGCATCGCCGTATTTTTCCGCAACAGCAGCCTCTAAAGCTACCTGCTCTTCGGAAGATAAGCTTTCTTTGTCAGAGATGGTGATATCTAACTGATTCGGGTTATCACCGAAAGACTGTTTGGTGGAAACGGTAACTTCTTTACCGATTGCATCCTCAACGAGATCTTTGAGACCGTCAAACTCAGCCTCATTCGCATAGGAATAAGAAACGATGGAACCGCCGCGGAAGTTGATGTTGAGTTCAACACCGAAAATCGCGGTGCACAGCAGGATGACTGCCATTAACACGGTGGAGAAGATAAAGAAATATTTTCTCTTACCGATAAAGTCAAAATTGAATTTTAAATTGCTGCTCATGCTTTTTTACCTCCATATAATACCGGATTACGGAAGAATTTGAAGCGGGACAGCGATTTGAGCATGATTTTGGAAATGAAGGTTCCAAAGAAAAGGTTCAAAATTACGCCCACCATTAAGGTGTAACCGAAGGAGTAGATGGTACCCTCTGCGGAAGAACCGAACATGAAGTATAACGGTTTGAACAGATCGGATAAGAAAGTACCGGATGCACCGAAAGTACCCATTAAGATCAGTGCAATGATAACGGTGGTTACGTTACCGTCAAGAATTGCGGAGAACGCATTGGAGAAACCTGCCTGAATCGCACCGTCGATGGATTT
>JBGUUN010000155.1:0-1571 GCA_045133555.1 Oscillospiraceae bacterium | reverse complement strand
TCCTCCATCAATAATTTTCTGGTCTCAAGATCGGTATCGATGACCTGCTGATGGGTACCGACGCCGGAAATGCCCTCTAAATCGGTTTCAATAAAAATTCTCATAGTAAAATCCCCCTTTTTCTTTCAGTATAGCATGAAAGACGCACTTTTTCAAGTATGAGGGCAAGCGGGGAAATGATTTTTTGTCTGGAATATGGTATACTGATATTGTGATCAATAAGCAAAAGGAGGAGCGGTATGCGTTATGAGACGGTGATCCAGCAAAGCTTGGATTACATAGAAAAGCATCTGGGTGAGAATATCACCGCTGCTGAACTTGCAAGGTTTGCTAATTTTTCAGTGTATCACTATCATCGGCTGTTTACCGAAGCGGTTGGTATGCCTGTCGGACAGTATCTGACCAGAAGAAGGCTGCTTTGGGCGATCTATGAGGCGACTTTGGGAAAAAGCATTTTGGATGCGGCGGTACATTTCGGATTTGATACCGCAGCCGGATTTTATAAAGCCTTCCGTAAGGAATTCGGTCTTTCTCCGTCGGAATATCGCAGACGGTATCCGGCATATAAGCCGCATCGCATTTGTCTGAAACAGGAGGAACATATCATGCTGTCAAAAGAAAAGATCCGTAAGGTGCTGAGATATTGGAATATGGAGCAGGAGAAGGTTTGCAGTACGGTCTATGCGGCA
The DNA here is from genome assembly GCA_045133555.1 of Oscillospiraceae bacterium. GTDB lineage: Bacteria > Bacillota > Clostridia > Oscillospirales > Ruminococcaceae > JAHHTP01. The sequence goes on along the minus strand of JBGUUN010000155.1, from coordinate 882 downwards.
AACGGTGAGGTAAATGAAAACGTATTCGCAGTGGGAGAGGAGCATTTGTTGAAGGTGTTTTCCGATCTCGGCGCGGTCAACCGTAACCTTGCGATCGGCGATGTGCTGCGCGATGCGGGAATCCCTACGGTATTCACCGTGCCGCTTTCGGACGGTTGTGCATATCTTATGGATGACGGACGGTATTTTTTAATGACAAAGCGCATCAAGGGGGAGCGGTTACCGGCAAAAGAGATGTTTGAGCCGGAGAGGGTATCCTTTGGTCTTGTTGCCGGTGAAGCACTCGGCAGACTGCATACCGCACTATCCAAATGGATCGGCGTATATTGCAGAGAAAAGAATATTTTTGCAGAGGTCAAAGAGGAATGGCTGGTGCCTGCCAAACAGGCGATGGGGCTTTCGGATGCGTTTTGTGCGGAATATCTGGCAGCGGCGGAGCGTTTTGACGGAGCATTGCCGGTGCAGATCATCCACAGAGATCCGAATTCGGATAATATGCGGTTTGAAAACGGCGAGCTGACCGGCTTTCTGGATTTTGATCTGTCACAGAAAAGCATCCGACTGTTTGATCCGTGCTATGCGGCAACCGCAATTTTGGTGGAAAACTTTGATGCAGTGGAGGATGCAAAACGGGAAAACTGGATCGATATCTATCGGAATATCATCAAGGGCTATAACCGTACGGTACATCTGACCGATGCGGAGAAAGAGGCTTTGCCGTATGTGGTGCTCTCCATTCAGCTGATCTGTGTGGGATTTTTCTCCAAACAGGAGAAGTTTGCACAGCTGGCCGAACAGAACATCAAGATGACAAGATGGCTGATGGAGCGCTTTGACCGCCTCGGATTCACAGAGTGTTAAGAAAATCCCTCTTGTCAAAAT
>JBGUUN010000154.1:0-2627 GCA_045133555.1 Oscillospiraceae bacterium | reverse complement strand
GCCGGGCGGTCGATCGGTTGATTCTTAAAAATCCGCATCAAGCGTTCATGTGAGGTCAGTTCCATAATACATCTCTCCTTCCCATCGGGTATGGTTTTATTATACTCCGCCTTTTGTCTGCGGTCAAGAGCGATATCCGTTTTATAAAATTTTCTTTTGGCATATCACACCGTTACTTTATGTGTCAAAGGGATTGCATTTCTCCGATAAATTGACTATAATGAAAGTATATCAAGCGATAGAAAATATTTTCACCTATCGCAAAAAAAGGACGGTAAATCAGATGAACAATTACTTTATTTGGGTCGAGATCTCGGCCAACCGCAGATTGATCTGGGACAAAGAACGCTTTGCCGATGCTATGGAGCGCTGTGCTGCCTGCGGCATCGATTCGGTGGTTTTAAGCGTCAAAGACACCAGCGGTTTTGTACTGTATCCGAGCAAATATGCGGATCATTACTCCAAATTCAATCCGGATTTCAAAGACATCGACTACTTACAGCAATGCCTTGATATCATCCACGAAAAGGGCATGAAGATCTACGCTTCCTTCGATGTATTTACCGAGGGTAACAAGAAAAGAAAGAATCCGCTGATGAAGGGACTTACAAACCCGGGCTGGATGTGCGAAGTATACGGTCTGAATGAAAACGATGAGCCTACCGTACAGCCGGTCAGCGATGAAAAACCGCTGCAGACCATGGGCTCTATCGACGATTTCGGTGAGATCTTTGTCAATCCGGCGAATGATGAGGTGGTTGCATACGAGCTTTCTCTGATCGAGGAGGTCATGAACAACTACGACATCGACGGCATCGTGCTCGACCGCGTCAGATATGTCGGTTTATGCTCCGACTTCAGCAAGCTGACCATCGATAAATGGAAAAAGGCTGCCGGCATCGAGGAAGAGGTCGATCTTGCCGACATCTATAAACCGGTCAAAAAAGACGGCGAGCTGAGCGTCGAGTACGGCAAATATTTCGGCTCTTACAACACCTTCCGCGCACAGATGATCTGCGACTTTATCCGCAAGGTACGCGAAACGGTGGATAAAGCAAACAAAAAGATCGAGTTTGTCGATTACACCGGTTCCTGGTATCCGCTTTACCATCTGGTAGCGGCAAACTGGGCATCCGCATCCCATTTACCGGATTGCTATCCGAATACCGACCCGGCAGAATACGCTAAGACCGGCTATATTCACCATGTTGACCGTATGCTCTCCGGTTTCTACTACGAGGATGTTACCATGGCAGAAGCCGCAGAACACAATATGCCGGCATACTGGTACAGTGTGGAAGGTTCTGCGAAGATCGCATATGAAGTGACCAAGAACGAAAGACCGATCTTGGGCAGCCTATTCTTACATCAGTATAAGGACGATCCGAAAAATATCGCGAGAGCGATCGAGATGTGCTTCAAGGCATCCGACGGCTGCATGCTGTTTGACTTATGCTACTTAATGCACCACGATTGGTTTGAATACGCTGTCAGACCGCAGATGTGATGTCATAAAGACTAAAAAAATCCGTTGCTTTTTTGCAACGGATTTTTTATATTGGAATATGATCTTTTTGAGAGTCAGAGTACCGATCAGATCTTCAGCATTGCATTCAAGAAATGCGCAAGACGTTCGGTCTTTGGATGATCGAATAAATCTTCCGGCTTGCCCTGCTCAGCGATGACGCCCTGATCCATAAAGATCACCTCGTCGGATACCTCACGGGCAAATCCCATCTCATGGGTTACGATCAGCATGGTTCTTCCCTGTTTTGCAAGGTTGCCGATGACCTTGAGCACCTCACCCGTGATCTCCGGATCGAGTGCCGAAGTCGGCTCGTCAAAGCAAAGTACCTTCGGGGACATGAGCAGTGCTCTTGCGATCGCAACACGCTGCTGCTGTCCGCCCGAGAGCTGACACGGGTAAGCATCCAGCTTATCCGCAAGTCCGACGCTTGCGATAATGTTCTTTGCTTCCTCTACGGTCTTAAGATAGGCTTCTTTTCTTTCCTTTTTGGATTTGATCTCTTCCTTGAGTATCAGCTTCTTTGCAAGCAGTACATTGTCCAGCACGGTATACTGCGGGAAAAGATTGAAAGACTGGAACACCAGACCGGTTGCAAGCTGTTTTTCGCGTTTTTCCTGTTTGGTGAGCTTGATCTTGTTATCGGCATCAAAGGTAGGATGTCCGCCAACGGTGATCTGTCCCTTATCCGCGGTCTCAAGACCGGTGATGCAGCGCAGCAGAGTGGTCTTACCGCTGCCGGAGGAACCGATGATGGAAATGACCTTTCCCTCGGAAAGCTCAAAGTTGATTCCTTTTAAGACTTCGTTTCGTCCAAAGGATTTGTATATGTTTTTTACCTCAAGCATTGCCATAGTTAACCTCTGAAATAATCTAATTTCTTCTCAAGCTTGCCGAAAACCAACGTTAAAATACCGTTGAAGAGCAGGTAGAATGCGCCGGTGTAGAAAAGCGGCCACAAAAGTCCGTCCGACTTGATGAACGCCTGACCCGCCCAGATAATTTCGTATACCGAGATCATTCGGGCAAGCGAGGTATCCTTAACGAGCGTAATGATCTCGTTGGACATCGGCGGAATGATGCGTTTTACCACCTGCAGCAG
>JBGUUN010000153.1:0-4615 GCA_045133555.1 Oscillospiraceae bacterium | reverse complement strand
CCGCCTTCACCTGCGGTTTCCATGCAGGTCACCGGTGCATTGCAGGCTGCTGCCATATATTTCTGACCTACCACCGGGGTCTTGAATAATCCGCCGTGACCGGTCAGGCTGTCGATCGCCACCTGCTCTTTTGCCAGAATATCCATACCCAGTTTCAGGGTGGACATGGTGGAGTAAAGGCTTGCTCTGAAGAAGTTTGCCAAAGTAAATTTGCTGTCCGGGCGGCGTACCACCATCGGTCTGCCCTCATCAAAATGGGTAACACCCTCGCCTGCCATATAGTTGCAGACCAGAATACCGCCGCAATCCGCATCGCCTTCCAGCGACTTCTCGTACAATTTGGTATAGACCTCACCGCCATTCGGATCGGCACCGAATAATTCTGCGGTCTCTTTTAATACCGATACCCATGCATTGGAATCGTTGGTACAGTTGTTGCAATGTACCATTGCGACCGGTTTGCCCGACGGGGTGGTGACCAGATCGATCTCCTCATAAACCTTTGCAAGCGGACGCTCCAGCACCACCATCGAGAAGATGGAAGTACCTGCGGAAACGTTACCGGTACGCGGTGCAACCGCATTGGTAGCGGTCATGCCTGTACCCGCGTCGCCTTCTGCCGGTGCAAACAAAATGCCCGGTGCCAGAAGGTTATCCAACATCTTTGCACCTTCCTCAGTAAGCTTTCCTGCAGCCTCACCTGCAACCAGTACTTTCGGCAATACCTCATCGATGGTCCACGGCAGATCGTATTCTTTCATCAATGCACGGAATTTCTCCATCATGACAGCATCGTAGTCATTGACAGCGGAATCGATCGGGAACATACCGGAAGCCTCACCGACACCGATGGCATTCACACCGGTCAGCATATAATGCACATAGCCTGCAAGCGTGGTAATGTGGGCAATTTTATCGATATGGGCTTCGCCGTTTAATACAGCCTGATACAGATGCGAAATGCTCCAGCGCTGCGGCACATTGAAATCAAACAATGCGGTCAGCTTTGCGGCAGCCTCGCCGGTGATGGTATTCTGCCAGGTACGAAACGGTACCAACAGATTCCAATCCTTGTCGAATGCAAGATATCCGTGCATCATTGCAGAGATACCCATTGCACCGATCGCATCACGGTTTTCCACACCGGAAAGTGCTGCTTTTAAGCCTTTCCATACTTCGGCAAGATCATAGGTCCAAACCCCGTTTTCATAACTGCTTTTCCAGGTATAATCTCCGGAAGAAACCGGAATATGATTTTCATCGATCGCAACCGCCTTGATGCGGGTCGAGCCGAGTTCAACTCCCAAAATATTTTTCATATATATTTTTCTCCTTTGTTCTTTCCTGTTGGGCACTGTCATTTATCACAGCTTCCCATCCCATTATAACAGAACTTCATATAAATTGCAATAAAGAAATCCGCTGACCGATATTTATCGATCAGCGGATTTCAGACAACAAAATTCAAACAACGTCTGTGATTATTTTTCCAGGCGGAACGAAATTGCCGGCGGATTGGTACCGACCAGCAGATACGGGATCTTGACCTGTAAGCCGGCATCGGTCTTCTCAAACGGAACTTCAACTTCCAGACCGACGATGCTCACCTTGCTTACCTCATACGGCCACGGAATGACAAGGCTGTCTGCAAGCTTCTCGTCCTGCTCCAGACGGAGGATCGCAAAGTTCACCTCACCCTTCTTTGTGAAGGAGAAACTGCCGGATTCGTGCGGCGATGCAATACGGGTACCGTAGATAGCATCACCGTTGTCTTTCAGCCAAGCACCCAAACCTTCCACGCTCTGCATTGCTCTCGGCGGAAGCAAGCCGTTATATGCCGGTCCGATATTCAATGCAAGGTTACCGCCGCGGCTGACAACATTGATCAACAGGTGGATCAGCGTTCTTGCATCCTTATACTCATCATCTACACGGAATCCCCAGCCTTTTCCGACCGTAATGCAGGTCTCCCACGGCACATGGATCGGCTGCGGCGGTAAGCTCTGCTCCGGGGTGATGTAGTTTTCAAATTCACCGCCTACCGTACGGTCGGCAAATAACAGATCCGGTTTGATCTTACGGGCTTTCTCGGCAACCTCTCCGAGACGGATATCCTGATGCAGATTGCTCGGGTTGACCTGTCCGCCGTCCAACCACAGAATATCCAGCGGGCCGTAATCTTCAACCAGTTCCATCATCTGATTCTGCGTAAACTCAACAAACTGATTCCAAAGCTCCGGATGCTCTGCCGGGTCATAGGTCGGGTTGCGGTCGTAGCCTACCGGACGATCCATACCTTCCGCCCAATACCACGGACAAGCCCAGTCCGGTTTGGAAAAATATGCACCGATACCTAAGCCTTCTTCGCGGAATGCATCAAAGACATGCTTTGCGATGTCGGCATACTTATGAGTATGGAACGGGCAATCCGGAGAAGTCACCTTATAATCGCTGTACTTACTGTCGTACATACAGAAGCCTTCGTGATGCTTGGTGGTAAAGATCACATACTTAAATCCGTTTTCTTTTGCAAAAGCCGCCCATTTCTTCGGCTGGATACGAACCGGGTTAAAGGATTTGTTCAGAGCGCGGTACTGCTGCTTGAATACCTCAACATCATCCTCCCAGTCCACCTCTTTGCGTCCCCACGGAGCCGAGTCCTCGGAAAGCGGCCAGGATTCCGCCATACCCATCTCGGCATATAAACCGAAATGCATCATAAATGCAAGCTTCTGATCCTGGAACCATTCCAATCTCTCACGGATCACCGGGTCCTTCGGAACCACATACTCATCTTCCTGTGTGCAGCCGTGTACACCTTCTACAATCTTATCTGCCATGGTTTAATCTCCTATCAATATTAAATCCGTTTTTCAACAAAAACGGTTGTAACCGCTTATAGAATCACCACATTATGAAATTCACCGCGACCGGAGGAATGTCCGTCACCGTTGATATCATCAAAAACGATCTCTTTGAGCACCCCTTCGGCAGAGGTCACCTTTTCTCCGTTGAAGTAAACATCCTTCATTTCCAGATATTCCACACTGCTGCTGATATATGGATCAAATACCTCTACCCTCGGATCGCCCCAGGTCACCGATTTCGGTCCGATACAAGCAAAAAATGCCATCGGCCATTTTGCCTTATCTGCCGTCATCCGCACATTTTCCATGTATAAATGACCGACACGCGAGCCCATCTCAAATCCTGCGGCGGTACCGCGAATCGGATCGGATTCCATATACGGACCAAGCTCATCCAACGGATGCTCAAAGTTGATCGATACATCCTCGAAGAACAGGCGGTCTGCTGTTCCGATCGCACCGCGCTCCGGCTCGGTGCCGATCTGATAAAACGGTGTCTGGAAGTATAACTTAAAGGTATTGATCCCTTTGATATTTTTGAAGATCGCATCATAAATCGCGCAATCCACCGCAGTACCGTCATCATACCAATAGATGCCCGGCTGGATACGCAGCGTTTTATACGGTGTCTGCGTAACATCGATATTCTCACAGAGAACGGTTTGCAGCGGACCGAAATTAACCGAAGAATTCAGCCAGTCGTACATATTGAACGCAACCAGGTCATCTCCGCAGCGACCGGCAATATTCCGTACAACAACGTTCTCACAGTTACCGTTGATATGCAGACCGTCCGCAAAACAGTCATCAAAATAAATATTCTCCATTACGGTATTTTTGACATCACCTGTCTGAACCGAAAATCCTGCGGTATGACAAAATACCATATTGGTCAGAGATAAACCTTCCATATTCGAAAAGAACATGCAGGTGGTAACGCCGTAATAGCTTCTGTTTTCATCGTATTTATTACTCTTACCGTAACCGGCTCTTGCGGTATGGGATTCCTCCCATCTGCCGCCGTTGATCGAGATATTGCGATCCTGCTCCACAGAATCGATCGGCGCATGGGTACCGTCCTTGGCATGGCGGTTGCGCAGCAGGATCAGCTCGGAATCCGGCGTTTGACGGATGATCGCATCCGCATCTGCCTCGATATGACGGTCTGACGGCAATACAAGCGGTGTATCGATATAATAAACCTCTCCGCTTGCCGGAATGTAAATGACCTCATGCGCATCGATCGCCTTCTGAAACGCATCCGACCAAATCTCCATTCCATCCCGATAGCGAACAAATTCCCGATATTTCCGGACATCTGCCGCATCAGTCAAAGCAGCAATATCTGCTTCGACCCGCTCTTTCATCTTTTCGAGTGTGACATAGATTTTATCCTTGATCTCATTCATACTATGCTTCCCTCTTATCTGACAAAGTCGATATTCTACTATCATAATAGCATAAAAAAACAAATACCGCAAGTCCCTTTCGAAACTTGCGGTATCTATTATCTTATGCTTTGATTTTTTTGCCTGCAAACAGTGCAGCAAATGCAGCTGCTAAGATTGCAGTCAGTGCGAACCAGATAACGGAGTTGTCACCGGTCTGCGGAACTTCTGCTAACGGAACATCTTCTTCCGGGATATCCAGCGGGATATCTTCTTCGATGATGATCTCTTCTTCCGGGATTTCTTCTTCCGGAGTCTCTAACGGAATGTCCTCTTCCGGAATTTCTTCCATCGGCGGGA
>JBGUUN010000152.1:0-1984 GCA_045133555.1 Oscillospiraceae bacterium | reverse complement strand
ATCCCGGTCTGACGCAGAAAGTTGCGGTTCATGGTGCGCAGAGAAGCAAAACCGCAGTCGGCGCTGATTTTGAGAATACTGTCATCGGTATCATCGAGCCGACAGCAGACCTCACTGATGCGGTAGTCATTGACATAGGCGGTAAACGAGGTACCGACCTTCTGACGGAAGTATTTTGAAAGGTAGGTATAGCTGTAATTGAGGGAGCGCGACAGCTGCTGCAGAGAACAGTCATCCTGATAATGATTCTGAATAAAGGAAAAAATGGTATAGAGCAGCTGATAGTTATCCGCTTCCGGTGTGTCCGAATAATCCGCCTGACGGTCAAAGATGCCGCATAAGGTATAAAGTGTGCCTTTGATGAGGCTGATATTATCGTCCTCCGAGAGCGCATAAATCTGCTCTGTACAGGAAGTCGGCAGCAAAAACCGATTCGATGTCGGGTGCTTGTCTGCAACCAGTTTTGCATATGTGCTGACCAGCTGCGGGGAGAAAATGCAGATCAGGTGTTTGGCATCCGGCGGCGTGTCAAAGGAATGAATCTGATGCGGGAAGATCATCACCGCTTCTCCCGGTTGAATCTGAACTGTGCTGTTGTCCACGGTTACACTGATTGTGCCTGTTTGCGGTGCAATACACTCAAAGCAGCCGTGCATGTGCGGCTGAAACGAAAATTGACCGTTGCGGATGATAAGGAAATAATCTGCACCGACAAAATGTTTGAGTTCGTAGAACATGATGACCGCTCCTATCAAAAAGAGGATAAATATTGACTATGATTATACCAGTTCTGACTGGAATTGTCAATAACAAAGTGGTATAATGACAAAATAAAACTTAAAATATACGAATCAGAAATAGGAGTTTGAAAACCATGACAAAAAAGAACTATATCCGTTCCGTTTCTTTTGCCCTATCCCTGCTTGCGGCAGCTTCCGTCATTTCCTGCGGCAATGAGAGCACACCTGCTGATACCGCCGCTGATACAACAGCCGCTGTCACATCCAGCGTAACCGAAATCGAAACCGAGGCACTTCCGGCATACACTGACGATATGCCCGATCTGGATCTCGGCGGTTATCAGTTCCGTATTTACTCCGAGCTTTGGACGTTTGACAATACTTACGGTGCGCACCGCATGATGTACGATGAATATACGGGCAATCCCGTCAATGACGCGCTGCATGAATCCACGCTGTACATTGAGGAACGCTTCAACTGTGACGTTGTCATGATTGACGGCGGCGACCCGTATCAGATGGAAGGTAATACGACAAACATGGTTCTCGGCGGCGAGGATGCATTTGATATTGCAGTCGGACATGACGGCATTATGCGTTCCATGGCACAGAAGGGAATCTTCTGCAATATTTATGATATTGAGCAGTTCAACTTTGACAAACCGTGGTGGCAGCCGTCAAAGGGCATGGATTTCCTCGGCGATCTCTACTTTGCTTCTTCTTATCTGTCGTTTACCGGTCTTCACTGGACACGAGCTCTGATTGTCAACAAGGACTACATGCGCAGCATTGACCGTGAAATGCCGTATGATCTTGTCCGTGACGGCAAGTGGACGCTCGATGCGATGCTGGCATTTGTCAAGGATTCCTCAAACGATATTGACGGCGACGGCAAACTCAATCCGACGGTTGACAAAGTTGCGTTTGCAACCGGTAATGAAACGCTGTACTGTATGCAGGAGTCATTGGGAATCAGAACCTACCGCCGCACCGAGGACAGCATCGTTCTCGATCTGGATGTCGAGCGTGCCGAAACCGCTCTGACCAAGCTGCGTGAATTCCACAAGACGGGAGAATTTCTGCATGATACCTCCACACAGTTTGCCGAAAAGCACTTCATGACCGGCAATGTTCTGATGGTATACGGTCAGATCGGTGATGCTTATAACTATTACCGTGAATGTGACTTTTCCTATGGCTTCCTGCCTTCACCCAAATTTGACGAAGCACAGGACGGTTATCTG
>JBGUUN010000151.1:0-8054 GCA_045133555.1 Oscillospiraceae bacterium | reverse complement strand
TTTGTCAAGACCTTTTCGTGATTTTTTTACTGCCCGGTTCCCACTCTTTCGTGCTCTCCCTGACAGCTTGATTATTATAGCACATCCAATCCCCTTTGTCAATCCCTTTTTTCACGTTCTATGTTTTGGATGTATTCGCACGCATAATTCGCACTTAATTTATTGCTTTTAGCTAGTGCTTTTTGTTTTTACGCCCTCTTGCACTTATTATAACAATCTGTTATAATAATGTATATATGTAAAACCGCATAAGGAGACAAACAATGCCTATCAGAATCCCTTCCGATTTACCGGCTACCCAAATATTGGAACAGGAATATATTTTCGTTATGAATGAAGAGCGTGCCGAGAATCAGCAGATCCGTCCGCTGGAGATCGCCATCTTAAACCTCATGCCTAAGAAGATCGAAACCGAAACGCAGCTCCTGCGTCTGCTTGGTAACACGCCGATCCAAGTCAACATTGATCTGATCCAGACTGCAACCCACACCTCGCAGAATACCTCTGCCGAGCATCTCTTAAAATTCTATAAAACCTTCGACGAGATCAAAGACAACCGTTATGACGGTCTGATCATCACCGGCGCACCGGTAGAGCAGATACCGTTTGAGGATGTGGACTACTGGCCGGAGCTTTGTAAGATCATGAAATGGAGCCTGACCCATGTTTACTCCACCTTCCACATCTGTTGGGGCGCACAGGCCGGTCTGTACTACCATTACGGCATCAGTAAAACTTTGCTTCCGGATAAAATGTTCGGTATTTTCGATCACGATGTCTTAGAGCCGCGGCATCCGCTGCTGCGCGGATTCAACGAGCATTACCTCTGCCCGCATTCCCGCCACACCGCGATCGATGAAAATGCAGTCATGCATTGTCCGAAGCTCAAGGTTCTTACCCGCTCCAAAATTGCCGGTATCAACCTGATCGCATCCACCAACGGCAAACACTTCTTTGCGACCGGTCACCACGAGTACGACCGCAATACCTTACACGAAGAATTCAACCGCGACTACAGCAAAGGTCTTGCCATCAAACTCCCGCACAACTATTACCCGGGAGACGATTGCAGAAAAGTTCCGGAATTCAACTGGCGTGCACACGCAAATCTGCTGTTCACTAACTGGTTAAACTTCGTTGTATATCAGGATACGCCATACGATCTGCGTTTCTTGGAAGAATAATCAAACCTCTAACTGCTGCCTTAAGTGCAGCAGTATTTTTTTCTCTCTGCGCGATATCTGTACCTGTGATGTGCCGAGAAGTTCAGCGGTTTGTGCTTGCGTCTTATCCTCCCGATAACGTAAACGGATCAACAGTTGATCCTCCTCCTTCAATCCCTCCAAAGCCTGCTGCAGCGAGATACGCTCCGGCAGGCTTTCTTCAAAGGATTCCGTCGGGATATCCAGCTGCTCCAAAGCATTACCGTCATCCTCCCGCACCGTAAGGGAAGTCACCGGCATTGCAGCAAGTATCGCCTGTGTGATCTCCTCGTCCGTGACCGCCAACATATCGGCAAGCATCGAAACCGTCGGCTCTTCTCCGTGCTGTGCAAAATACATTTCCCTGATCCTCGCGATTTTTAAGGAAAGATCTCTGATTTTCCGTCCGATACGGATGGAACCGCTCTCACGAAACAAACGCCTGATTTCTCCAAGGATCACCGGCACCGCATATGTGGAAAACTGCAATCCTCTGCCGGGATCAAATCCGTCTGCCGCTTTGATCAGCCCGACACAGCCCGCCGCATATAAATCCTCATACTCCAACCCCTTTCCACGAAAGCGATTGGCGCATAAACGCACCAGCCCGAGATTTTTCTCAACAAAACAATTGCGTTCTTTTACATCTTCACTTATCCGCATTCCGTTCCCTCATTGAGATCCGACGCATCAACGTCACCGTCGTTCCTTTTCCGATTTTTGAACGCACCCGCACCTTATCACAAAACGACTGCATCATGGTAAAACCAAGCCCCGAACGCTCCTCGTCCGAACAGGTGGTAAAAAGCGGTTCCATCGCCTGTTTGATATCCGCAATCCCGCAGCCTTTATCTAAGATCCGGATATACAGTTCCGCATTATCCTTTGTGTATAATTCCATCACGATCTCGCCGATGGTATCGGGATACGCATGGACGATGGCATTGGTCACCGCCTCCGACACTGCCGTTTTTACATCTCCCAACTCCTCCAATGTCGGATCGAACGGCATCAGATATGCACCTGCCATTGATCTTGCAAAGGCTTCGTTCACCGAACGGCTCTCCATCTTGACTCTTACCAGATTTTCTTTCTTCATTTATGTACCCTCCTCACTTCAACCGAACCAGCCGTTCCAATCCCGCAAGCTGCATCATCTTCAATAATGTTTTTCCAGCATTCTGTACGGTCACCTTTCCGCCGATCTCCTGCATCATACGGTATCTGCCCATGATCAATCCGATGCCGCTGCTGTCCATAAAACTCACCTTTGCAAAATCCAGGCAGAGCATCTCCGGAAACGCTCTGCCGATTGCCTCATCGATACAGCTTCTGAGTGCACCGGCATTATGATGATCGATCTCACCTTTCAGATATGCCGTCAAGGTACGGTCATCCCATTTCAATTCAACCATATCTTTTCCTCCGTTTCCTTATGGTGTTACAACGACAGTATATCGCATTTCTAATCAGAAACTTGTCGAAAAAGAAAAGTCCCGGCATAATTTCATGCCGGGATGCATATTATATTCCTTTTTCGGTCAGGTGAATGACCTGCTCCGCCAAATACAGCGAACCGCAGATCAAAACGATTTCACCTGCACCGCAAGCTGCTTTTGCATCTGCGATCGCATCTGCCAGATTCGCTTTTGCCTCTACAGACACCTTTGCGTCAGCAGAAAACAGCATTGTCAGTTCTTCGGCAGACATTGCGCGCGGCATACCGTTCACCGTTACGCAGCGCACCGAAGCCGCAATATCCAAAAGCATCTTTACAACACTTGAGCAATCTTTATCCTTCATCATGCCGACAACCAGATGCGCCTTCGTATAACCAAGCTCTTTTAAGCTCTCAGTCAAAGCCGAAATGCCCTGCGGATTATGTCCGCCATCCAGCAGCATGATCGGTTCTTTGGATAAAAGCTGCATCCTTGCCGGGAAGAATACATTGGAAAGCCCCTCTTCCATGGCTTTCTTGGATAAGAAGAAACCTTTGCTTTGCAGCACCTTGCAAATTTCCAAAACCGTCACGGTATTCACCATTTGATGCACACCGATCAATGCCGTATGATACGCCGTACCTGCATAGGTAAAATCCGTACCCTCCAACGAGATTTTTTTCAGTTCCATCTGCCGCAGATTCGGATAGATGACACTGCATTGCTTCATTGCGGCTTTTTCATAAATCGCACCAAGTGCATCCGCAGAAAGCGCCGCACCGCAGACCACCGGACATCCGTCTTTCAGGATGCCCGCTTTTTCCGCAGCGATCTGTTCTTCGGTATCACCTAAGATCGCAGTATGATCCAATCCGATCGAGGTGATCACACAGCAAAGCGGATGCTCGATGATATTGGTCGCATCAAATCTGCCGCCCAAGCCGACTTCCAGACACACGACTTCGCAGCCCATCTGAGCAAAATAGCAGAATGCGATCGCCGTTACCGTTTCAAATTCCGTCGGCGGGAGTCCCTCTTTTTCCATTTCGGCAGAAACCGCCGCAACGCGGTCGGTCAGTTCGACCAACATATCTTTGTCGATCATCTGTCCATCGACCATCATACGCTCACGAAATTCCAGAATAAACGGGGAAACATAACGTCCGGTTTTATATCCCGAACGCTGTAAGATCTCGGCGGTCATTGCCGTAACCGATCCCTTGCCGTTGGTACCGGCAATGTGGATAAAATTCAAGTCTTTCTGCGGATCTCCCAAACGCTGCATCAATTCTTTGATGCGGTGTAATCCGCTTTGCGATCCAAAGCGCGTACGGGTATGGATGTAGTTCAGCGCTTCTTCGTAGGAATTGATCATCTAAAATCCCCCTATTATCAAATACGCGGATACCGATACCGGTATCCGCGCCTTGTTACATATCAGCCAAGCTCTGCGATGGAAGCAAGGATCTTGCTCATGCGCTCGTTTGCATTTGCTAATTTTTCTTTTTCTTTTTCAACCAGAGCAGCCGGTGCTTTTGCAATAAACTGCTCGTTGGAGAGTTTCTTGGAGATGACATCGATGTCTTTCTGGCAGCTTTCTTTCTCTTTGTTGAGTCTTGCCAGTTCTTTCTCGAAATCAACCAGATCGCCCATCGGGATAAAGATGCGAGCGGAATCGGTTACAACGACGGTTGCTTTCTCCATCTCAAAGGTATCTGCGATCTGAATCTCAGCAGCAGAAGCTAAGCTCTCGAAGTACGGTTTGCACTGTTCGAAGATCTCTTTGGACTCGGTTGCGATGAATAAGCTTGCTTTACGGCTCGGCGGTACATTCATACCTGCTCTTGCGTTACGGATACCGCGGATAGCAGCCATTACCTTCTCGAAATCAGCTTCTTCTTTCGCAAAGTTTAATGCCTCGTCGTATTCCGGCCAAGCAGCTACCATGATGCTCTCGCCTTCGTTCGGCAGGGATTTCCAGATCTCCTCGGTGATGAACGGCATAACCGGATGCAGCAGTTTCAAGGTGTTGGTCATAACATAGATGAGTACCTTCTGTGCATTTAAGGAAGTCTCGCCGCTTGCCTGTAAACGTTTCTTACACAGCTCGATGTACCAGTCACAAACGATATCCCAGATGAAATCTTTCAGTTTTGCAACGCCCATACCCAGCTCGAATTTATCGAAGTTCTCGGTAACCTCTTTTACAAGCTGATTGTATTTGGACAGTACCCATTTATCTTCGATGGTCAGGGTTTCCGGTAATTCCGGTTTTACGATCTCATCGGATAAGTTCATCAGGATGAAACGGTTTGCGTTCCAGAGTTTGTTTGCAAAGTTACGTGCAGCTTTCAGTTTCGCATCGGAGAAACGGGTGTCGTTACCCGGGCTAACGCCGTCAACCAATACCAGACGCAGTGCATCCGCACCGTATTCCTCGATAACTTTTAACGGATCAACGCCGTTGCCCAAAGATTTGGACATCTTTCTGCCCTGCTCGTCACGAACCAGACCGTGGATGAATACAGTATCAAACGGTGCTTTGCCGGTCTGCTCAACAGCGGAGAAGATCATACGTGCAACCCAGAAGAAAATGATATCGTAACCGGTGACCAGGGTGTTGGTCGGGTAGAAGTAATCTAAATCTTTGGTGTTTTCCGGCCAGCCTAAGGTAGAGAACGGCCAGAGTGCAGAGGAGAACCAGGTATCCAAGGTATCCTCATCCTGTACCATATGGTTGCAGCCGCACTTCGGACATACGGTTACATCCTCTTTGGAAACGACCATCTCACCGCAATCCGGACAGTAGTATGCCGGGATTCTGTGACCCCACCATAACTGACGGGAGATACACCAGTCGCGGATATTCTCCATCCAATGGAAGTAGATCTTGTCGAAACGCTCCGGAACAAACTTGGTCTCGCCGTTTCTTACAGCAGCGATCGCCGGTTTTGCCAGCGGCTCCATCTTAACGAACCACTGTTTGGATAAACGCGGCTCAACTACGGTATCACAACGGTAGCAGGTACCTACGTTGTGCTTGTACGGCTCAACTTTTACCAGATAGCCGCCTTCTTCCAGATCTTTTACGATTGCTTTTCTTGCAGCATAGCGATCCATGCCTGCATATTTGCCGCCTTTTTCGTTGATGCGGCCATCATCGGTCATAACATTGATGATCGGCAGGCTGTGACGTAAACCAACCTCAAAGTCATTCGGGTCGTGTGCCGGGGTGATCTTAACAACACCGGTACCGAAATCTTTCTCAACATAGGAGTCTGCAACTACCGGAATCTCACGGTCACACAGCGGCAGGATCAGCATTTTGCCAACGATATCGGTGTAGCGCTCATCCTCCGGGTTAACCGCAACAGCGGTATCGCCCAGTAAGGTTTCCGGACGGGTGGTAGCAAGCTGTACATAGCCGCTGCCGTCAGCAAGCGGATAGCGGATATGCCAGAAGAAGCCGTCCTGTTCTTCGTATTCTACCTCTGCATCGGAAATGGTGGTTTTGCAGTACGGGCACCAGTTGATCATACGCTCACCGCGATAGATCAGCTTTTTCTCATATAATTTGATGAATACTTCTTTTACTGCCTGAGAACAGCCTTCGTCCATGGTGAAACGCTCTCTGTCCCAGTCACAGGAGGAGCCCATTTTCTTCAACTGCTCAACGATTCTGCCGCCGTACTGACGTTTCCACTCCCAAGCACGCTCCAAGAAGCCGTCACGGCCCAGATCATCTTTGGTAACGCCGTCTTTTTTCATTGCCTCAACGATTTTTGCCTCGGTTGCGATGGAAGCATGGTCGGTACCCGGCAGCCACAGTGCGGAGTAACCCTGCATTCTCTTGAAACGAATGATGGAGTCCTGTAAAGTACAGTCCATTGCATGACCCAAATGCAGCTGACCGGTGATGTTTGGCGGCGGCATTACGATGGTGTACGGTTTCTTGTTTTCATCCGGCTCGGCATGGAAGTAGCCTTTTTCGATCCACTCGGAATACAGACGCTCTTCAAATGCCTTCGGCTCGTAAGTTTTTGCAAGCTCTCTCATTTTGATTACCTCTTTCCAATAATTTTATTTGTCTGCGCGCAGTGCATTGACCAGATTCTCATCCGGTGTGACATAGGCGGTCTTGTAATCCACAAAGATCACCATGCCCGGTTTTGCGCCACGCGGTTTTTTTACGTTTCGGATCAGCGTATAATCCACCGGGACCTGTGCGGAATCGCGTCCGCGGGAATGATACGCCGCAATGATCGCCGCTTCCTCGATGCTCTTATCCGGAATCGTTCTT
The DNA here is from genome assembly GCA_045133555.1 of Oscillospiraceae bacterium. GTDB lineage: Bacteria > Bacillota > Clostridia > Oscillospirales > Ruminococcaceae > JAHHTP01. The sequence continues at coordinate 1,113 of JBGUUN010000151.1, read as the reverse complement.
CCGTCTGCCACGATCACAACATGCGAACCCGGGATTTTCTGGGTATGCAGCCACATATCGTAGTTTCTCGCATCTTTTAAGGTAAGCTGATCGTTTTGCTTGTTGTTTCTGCCGCAGTATACGGTAAATCCGTCCGAAGTGATAAACTTCATCGGCGGCTGGATTTTGCTCACTCTGCCTTTATCCTTGGTGGAACGTTTTGCAAAACCCTGCTCGACAAGCTCCTCACGGATCTCATTGAGCTCAGCCTCGGTCTCGCAGCGAGCGATCAGATCCCATACGCTGTCAAGATACTGCTCCTCCGCTTTTGCATCTTCCATCAGCTCGGTGATCTTTTGCTCTGCAGTAGCCGCTTTGCGGTATTCGGTGTAGTATTTCTGCGCATTCTGACTCGGTGTCAGTCTGACATCCAACGGAATGGTGATCTCCTTGCCTTCATCATAGAAGTTTTCCAAGGTCACCTTGCTCATACCCTTCTCCATCTTCCAAAGATAGGAGTTGAGCAGATCGCCGTATTCTCTTAACACCTCACGGTTTGCACTGTTGAGTAGTTCTTCTTCCCAAAGTGCGATCTTCTTGGTCACACGCTCCATACGGTTGATGACCAACTTGAGCATATCGTTGGAACGCTGCTTCATACGCTCCATTTTATCGCGCTGTCCATAGAATGCATCCAGCAGCGAACCGGCATCCGGAAATTCTTTGATCTCCATGAAATCCCCGTACTGTTTGATCGGAAGCACCGTAAAATCCTTCGGCTTGTGATTCTGTTCTGCCGCAAGATATAAGGTCATATTTCCGACCGCATCCTCTGAAAGCACACTTTTAAGCGATTTTAGCTGCTCTGCCAATCTGTCTTCATGCACTCTGATCAACTGCTTTTTGCTAAGCGGCAGACCGCCGGTCACTGCCAGCGTGATCTCTCGTGCAAGGATCGGAGAAATACCCTGCCAACACTGCATGATGGCTTTGGAAATCTCCTCCTGCGGCATCATAGAAAACTGATGCAGCAGCTCCGCTTCATCATATAACGTCAGATCCTTTTTATTTTGTTCCGGCGGAAGCTCATATCGCATACCCGGTAAAATCGGACGAACACTCGAAACATCTTCG
>JBGUUN010000150.1:0-3893 GCA_045133555.1 Oscillospiraceae bacterium | reverse complement strand
TTCATTTCATTTCCTCATTTTTCTCTTTTGGCAAACAACTCCGGTAAGAGCAGCACGCCCTTTTCCCGCAGTTTTTGCTGCAATGCGCCGATTTCAGGGCGCGCACCGCTTTTTGCCTGCATCGCTGCAGCAACACCCGCAGCTTCACCTGTTACGGCACAGCTCGGAATTACGCGCAGCAGATCCCAGCCGCCTTTATCCGCAGGTGTATTTCTTCCCGCGACATAAAGGTTTTTATTTTTATTTCCACAAATCGTACGATACGGAATGGAGTAACGCTTTCCCGGGTACTTCCAGTTTCCGATCATACCGATCGCATCTTCAAACCAGATGCCTTCATGATAGCCTTCACTGAACTCAAATTCGTCTGCGAGGCGTCTTGTCATACGAAAACCGTGATAAGACGGAATGATCAGCGGATATGCTTTTTCATCCACCGTACGACGTTTTCTGATGTTATCCATGATAAACTTACGCATATCGATCATATGCGCGCTGATATCAAAAATATCGGTGCCGGAATAATATCTGCTGCCTTCTACCGGCGGCACATCCGTTTCCGGATGCAGCGGGTCATTCCAAAGCGGATCGGTCAGACCGACCAGCTGGATACCGCTTTTACCGTTGGCAAAATACCATCCGGTACGGCGGTTGTGATCATCATCCACCGTTTCCTCATCTGCAAAATAGCACAGATCCGCATCACCGGTGCAATCGACAAACGCCTTTGCGATGATCTCCATCGGGCCGCGTTTTGTAGCGACCGTAACCGAGGTGACAGCATCTTTACCAACCGTGACATCGGTCATACGCGCATCGTATAATACGGTAACACCTTCCTCGACCAGGCGTTTTTCCGCATTGATCATTAAGGTCGGTGCATTATAGGTGACCTGATAGCGTTCTTTTCTGCGTTCTTCTATCGAAGCGTTCTCATCTTCCCATGCTTTTGGTAAGGTAACATTGCTGTCATGTACCGATAACTTCAGCAGTTCCTCACTGATGCCGGCAGACATCTGCACACCGTCTCCGTCGCAAAGCGGAAGATAAATGACAATAAGCCCCAAGGTGGCAAGTCCGCCCAGAGCGTATTCCTTCTCCAATAAAACAACTTTGGAGCCTTCTCTTGCGGCAGCCAGAGCTGCCGCAATTCCGGCAATACCGCCGCCGGCCACTACAACATCGTATTCTTTTCTTAAAACCTGTTTATCAGACATAGCGGCGGTTCCTTTCATTCAAAAAATCAATACATTTTTGCGTTGTTTTCGTATTTCTCCGGAGTCAGGCCGTTATCGATCGCATACTGTTTGCCTTCTGCAGCCCACAGCATACCGCGTTTCATCAATACAGCAGCATTCGGAGAATTATCGAATACATCGTCATGATGACCCAGAGAAGAGTAGAATACTCTGCCGCAGCCCCAGAATTTGGTCCATACTACCGGCATATCGATCGGTTTGTTTGCTGCATGATAATAGGTAACCAGCGGGAATCTGGTGGTAGCCAAAACTTCGATTGCCGGGTCAATGTGCAGATAATAATGCTCACTGCATACCGGGAAGTCCTCAATACCCTGAATCAGCGGGCTGGAACCGTGACAGATATTTACCATATATTCAACGCCGTCGCCGCCCGGATGGCTGACCCACTGACCGCCGGTCATAAACTGCCACTCGGTATCCTCACGGAATGCATCACACATACCACCGTGAACGCCTGCAAGGCCGGTACCTGCTGCAACTGCTTTGGATACGTTCTGTACATACTCGTGCGGGATGTGACCGCCGGTCCAGCAAGCAACGATAACATCATAGCTCATAACTTTTTCAGCATCTGCCAAGCAATCTAAAGTATCGTAGATATCTACCTCAAAGCCTGCTTCTTCCAGCATTTTGCCAAAACGAACGGAAGTCAGTTCCGGCTGATGGCCATCCCAGCCGCCCCAGAAAATTAAACCTTTTTTCATCTTAAATTCCTCCAATATTTTTTTATTCTTCAGTCGGACAGCACCAGTCAAAGGCAGGTGCCATCGGAGCAAACGGTAATTTATGATATCTCTCGTTAAGCGGTTCACCGTATTTGACATGACGGATAACATTAACGAGCTGTTCCATATCCTCTACGGTCTGATTATGGAAACCTCTGCGGACATACCACAGCAGATTTTCCGGTTTGCCGTAAAGCTTATAGACCTCTCTTGCAGCTTCATTGGTCTGCCATACGCCCACCGGATTTGCCCAGGCATCGCTTGCACCGTCAGCGGTAAACAGTACACGCGGTGCGACCATTGCTTTTAAGAAATGGGAGTCAAACGGCAGCTTATCCTCATTGAAATGATATTCCTTCATGCCTTTGCCCATCCAGAACGGGAAGTTCTTTTCCAGAATTTCTAAAGGCTCACTGATATGTTCGCTTCCATCCTCATTGAGCTGTTTGACCTTGATACGGTATGCACCGCTGCCGCCGGTACCCGAACCTGCAGGACTTACGATCGCTGCACGCTCATCCAATGCGCCGGCAAGCAATGCCGTCTTACCACCGCGGGAAAGTCCGGTAAAGGTGATGCAGCTTAAATCGAATGCACCTAAAAGCTCAAGTGCATCTACACAGCGGGAATAGCCCCATGCCCATGCACCGATCGCACCGCAGTCACAATCCGGATAAGTACGGTAGAGCTGACCCTGTCTTTCACCGGTAAACTCGGTCTCAAAAGCTTTTTTGGTCATCTCATAAAGCGGTGTACCTTCTTCCATCATCTCAAGATGATAACCGTTGATGTCCGGTGCCAATTCGGTACGGTCGAAAATAACCAATGCAATATCGTTGTCAACAAAGGTCTTGACACGCTGCGGATCAAAGTAAAGATCCCAGCACATATCACCGCTGATCACCACAGGAAATTTTCCTTTTTTCTGCGGCATGAACACCTTCATCAAAAAGCTGATCGGGCATTCTTTGGTACCGGTCACGATGCGGTAAGCGGAGAGTCTGCCGTGCTCTAACGGTTCTACTTCCAGAAATTCCGGTTTCGGCGGCATCTTGCCATACTGCAGCTCGACCGCAGTCTTATAAATCTCTGCTCTGCGGCGTTCCCAGTCGGAAACGTTTTTCACTCTGCTGCCATCCTCCATCAAAAACGGATCCGGCAGCTTGCTCATCTCACAGTATTCTAAGATCTTGATAAGATCCTCATGTACATCCTGATATTTCATGTCACATAGCCTCCGTCAAACGATCTCCAATGCATTGACATCCGGCATTGGCGGATAGACATCTTCTAAGTTATCGGAATACCAATACGCAACCGAGGAGATATCATCCTGCAGCGGATAATATCTGCCGCCGCTTCTCCAACCGAGTGCCTGCACGGTCACCTTGATATCCTCTTTGAAATAGATCGGGTCGGTGATATGGAAACGGTACAGATTGAATCTGCGCTGTGCCGCATACATTCCGTCGGTATGATCCACCTTCGACAAACCGCTGTACGGTGTGGAAAACTCACGGTATTCGCCGTCCACATCAAAGTTATATGCACCGCAGAAATAATCCTCGGTGCCGGTGCCGCAGACGGTCGGATATTCCGTATCACCGTCGATATAGAATTTGACCTCGCCTTCACCCCACCATCCGTTAGATTTCACACCCCAGTAGAGGTAGGTACCGACATATAAGCCGTTGCCTTTGATGTTATCCAGAATGGTATAGTTTTCCATGTACGGAAGCGGATTGGTGCGTCGGAACTGTGCATGGAAATAAAGGCTGTTTTCCGGGATCACCTTTTCCTCACAGTCAATCTGATAGTATACATAGAACATCTCATCCGCAAGGTTTTCCAGTTCGATGCGGAAGCCCTTGCGATACGGCATCTCGAAATAGCAGTTCATGCCTTT
>JBGUUN010000149.1:0-2855 GCA_045133555.1 Oscillospiraceae bacterium | reverse complement strand
TCGTTTTCTATCTATCCTTATTGGGGAAGAAAATACGTTCCAAAACACATGTATATACATACACGCATATATTGTACCACATTTTGCGTTATTTTGCAATGCCCGCAGTCTATCTGAAATGATTTGTTACATTTTGGAAGAACAAAAAAGCCACTCCTTTTAGAGTGGCTTTTGCATTTACAAAGATTATTCTTCTTCCTCTTCGTCGTGACAGTCTTCGCAATCGAGATCGGCAAACAATGCCGGATCGTATGCGATGCCGTTTCTGTCATAGTAGTCCTTAACGGCGCTGCGGACAGATTCCTCAGCCAGAACGCTGCAGTGGATCTTATGGGTCGGCAGACCGTCCAGAGCCTCAACAACAGCTTTGTTGGAAAGCTCTAATGCTTCCTCAACGGTTTTGCCTTTGATCATCTCGGTAGCCATCGAGCTGGTTGCGATCGCAGAGCCGCAGCCGAAGGTTTTGAACTTAACATCAACGATGATGTTGTTCTCGACCTTGATATACATCTTCATGATGTCGCCGCATTTTGCGTTGCCTACCTCGCCGATACCGTCAGCATCCTCGATCTCGCCGACGTTGCGCGGATTACGCAGATGATCCATTACTTTCTCGCTGTATAACATGAATTTTTCCTCTCTTTATCTTATAATCACAGGATATACTCTCGTTTGCCCTTCTGCAAGTCCTCCCAAACCGGAGAGATCTGACGCAGGTAGGAAACAACATCCTTTACAGACGCAATGATATGCTCCATCTCCTCCATGGTATTCTGTTCGGTGATGGATAAACGCAGCGAACCGTGCGCAACATCGTGTACGCGGCCGATTGCAAGCAGAACATGGCTCGGGTCAAGCGAACCGGAAGTACAAGCGGAACCGCTCGAAGCAGCAACGCCTTTATCGTCTAAGAATAACAGTAACGACTCGCCCTCGATACCCTCAAAACAGAAGTTGACGGTACCCGGCAGACGGTTTTCTCTGTCACCATTGAGTGCGGAATGCTCGATCTCGGATAAACCTTCGATCAGTCTGTCACGCAGTTTTGCGGTTTTTGCCGCATTCTCGTCCAGATTCTCACAAGCTTCCTCAAATGCAGCAGCCATAGCAGCGATCGCCGGGATATCCTCGGTACCCGCACGTCTGCCGCGCTCCTGTGCACCGCCTTCGATCAGGCTCTGCAGCAGAACGCCTCTGCGGCAATATAATGCACCGACACCTTTCGGACCGTGGAATTTATGCGCGGAAACGGACAGCATGTCCACCTTATCCGCAACAACATCCAGTTTGATATGACCTGCCGCCTGCACCGCATCGGTGTGGAAAATAACGCCTTTTTCACGGCAGATCGCACCGATCTCAGCGATCGGCTGAATGGTACCGATCTCGTTATTTGCATACATAACGGTGACCAGCGCGGTATCCTCACGGATCGCAGCAGCAACATCTTCCGGTTTTACGATACCGTTCTCATAAACATCCAGCAAGGTTACCTCATAACCCTGTTTTTCGAGTTTTCTTAAGGTATGCAACACGGCATGATGCTCAAACTTGGTGGAGATGATGTGTTTTTTTCCTTTTCTTGCGCCGGAAGCGGCAGCGGAAATGATGGCCTGATTATCTGCCTCGGAACCGCCGGAAGTGAAGTAGATCTCGGTCGGTTTGGCATTCAGATATTTTGCGATAACGGCACGCGCATCCTCTAATACGACCTTTGCATCCTGTCCGACAGAATGAAGGCTCGACGGATTGCCGTAATGTTTTTTCATGCAGTCGATCTGCACCTGAAAAGCTTTCTCGCTCATCATGGTGGTAGCAGCGTTGTCCGCATAGATATATTTCATTGGGTTTCACCTCGGATTCTCTTAATGTTACAATTATATCACTCGATTGGGGCGCTGTCAATGGGTTTGATAAAAAGCTACACCATTTTGGTGTAATTTATTTGCTTATGTCTTTCAAAAATCGCCCAAACCGATCTTTTGGTTTGCTCCTTATTCTTTGATATGCAAATCGGCACCGAAAAGATCGGTGCCGATACATTGCATTATTCCTCAAGCAGAGACAGAATGTCATCTTTCGGCATAGCACCAACCGCTTTGTTTGCGATCTCTCCGTCCTTGATAACCACTAAGGTCGGAATGCTCATAACACCGAATGCAGCAGCCAGCTCGCCTTCCTCATCGACATTGACTTTACCGACTTTGTATTCCTCATACTCCTCGGCGATCTCGTCTACGATCGGGGATACCATACGGCACGGGCCGCACCAGCTTGCCCAGAAATCCAGCAAAACCGGTCTCTCGGATTTTAATACTTCACTCTCGAAATTCTCTTTGGTAATTTTATATACTGCCATTTTTTAATCCTCCATATACGGTATAACAGTAAGTTTAGCAACTTTAGAAGTAGGTTACTTCTTACACTCTTATCATACCCGATTCTCAAGGAAAATAATAGTGTATTTTATGTGCAAATTGTGTACAAACGGTAAATTATACCATTTTAGTCCACTTTAGAGATTTATCTGAAATCGAACCATTTTGCAGCATCCGGGAATCCTTTATCGCCCTTCAATTTCAGTGCCAGTTTCTGTACGACAAAGCAGTAATCGTCCCAGGAACCGCTGGAGATCATGAACAGCATTCTGCCGTCCTTGCTCATCCATTTGGTCGGGAAATTCGGCTGATAGTCACCGTAGGTGCCCCAGTCATCGTCACGGTGGAAGATCTTCCAAGGACCCCACGGATGTTCTGCCTCAAACAAGGTCAGCTGACTGCGGTATGCTTCCGGCCAACGCATCTGATGGATCGGACGCGGATGCAGGTTTTCATCGATGAAGCTGTAGTTGCCCA
>JBGUUN010000148.1:0-1883 GCA_045133555.1 Oscillospiraceae bacterium | reverse complement strand
ACATAGCTTTCGCCGCCGGATAACATAACCACCGGCGGTCTGCCGAGGCGGTTATAGTTGGATGCCATCGTATAGTTGTAAGCACCGGTTGTGCAGACTGCAGCGATATCGCCTCTGCCAACGCTGGACGGAACTACGATGTGTTCCTGGATGATGTCGCCGGATTCGCAGCAGCGGCCGACAAGGTCACATTTGAAATCACAGATCTCGTCCATTTTGTTTGCGATGAAGCAAGTGTATTTGGAACCGTAGAGTGCGAAGCGCGGGTTGTCGCCCATACCGCCGTCGATGGATACGTAGTTTTTGTATCCCGGGATCTTTTTCACAGTGCCAACAGTGTACAGTGTCATGCCGGCATCGGCAACTATGCTGCGGCCCGGTTCCATGTGGATCTCCGGAACGTCAATGCCGAGTCTTGCGCAGGCTTCTTTGATCGCAGAAGCCACATCAGCAACTTTTGTCTCAATATCAAGGTACGGATCGGTATCTACATAACGCACACCGTAACCGCCGCCAAGATCTAACATCGGAGCAGTAAATCCAAGCTTTTCTTTCATCTCAGCGATGAACTCCAGCATAACAACGGCTGCGCGCTCAAAAATGTCTTCTTCAAATACCTGGGAACCTACGTGACAGTGGAAGCCCATAAGTTCCACGTGCGGCTGTTCCAGCGTGAATTTCACGATCTCAGCAGCCTGACCTGTCTCAATCGCTGTACCAAACTTGGAATCAACTTTACCGGTTGCAACAGCCTCATAAGTATGCGGGTCGATACCCGGTGTAAGACGGAGAAGGAGTTTCTGACGGATGCCTTTGCGGGCAGCCTCAGCCTCGACTGCTTTTACTTCTTCTTCATTGTCTGCTACAAAATAGCCGATGCCGTTTTCAATGGCAAAACGGATATCTTCGTCTGTTTTGTTGTTGCTGTGGAAGTATGCCTGAGAAAGGTCAAAACCTGCTTTTAATGCAGTGTAGATCTCTCCGGAAGAAACCACGTCGATGCCCATGCCTTCTTCGCGCATGATCTCATAGATGCGCTTGAAGCAGCAGGCTTTGGATGCGTATAACGGCTGCGCGGACGGTCCGAAGTGTTTTTCAAATGCGTGCTTATAAGCGCGGCATTTCTCACGGATCTTGTCCTCATCCATTAAATAAAGCGGTGTACCATACTGTGCGGCAAGTTTGGTTGTATCCTGACCGGCAAAGCAGAGGATACCGTTTTCTACAGTAATATTATTGCAAATCATAACTATCTTTCCTTTGTTTTAAGCTGTTTTCTTGGCGATCGCACGGTCTAACCAGTCTTTTCCGTCAACAAAGCGGGAAACAATGTAGCTCACGACATAGTCACCGGCTGCATTGATCATCGTTGCAGGCGGGTCAACCAGGTTTCCGATCATAACAAGGATCGGGAATGCGATCTCGACCTGATTCGGGAAGAACAGGGAGCAGATGATGTATTCACCGATGTATCCGCCGCCAGGAACACCGGACATACCTACGGAAGATAAAACGGCTACGAGAATGATAAGCGGAAGTTTGCTCCACTCCATCGGCATACCGAATACTCCGAGTACGAATGCGATCTTCAGTACGCAGGAGAAGCAGGATCCGTCCATGTGCATGGTAGCACCGAGCGGAACAACCATCTCGCTGACGTCTTTGCTGATACCGGTTGCTTTTGCTTCCTCCAGGTTTGTCGGGATCGTAGCAACGGAAGAACAAGTTCCGAGAGATACAATCGCCGGTTTTGCGATGTGCTGGATCATGGTCTTGATACCGTGTTTACCGCCGCCGAACCATGCGAACAGCGGGAATGCAGTAAAGATGTAGACGAAGCACAGTGGATAGTATACCACCATCGCACGCGCATATGCTTCTGT
>JBGUUN010000147.1:0-2224 GCA_045133555.1 Oscillospiraceae bacterium | reverse complement strand
CGGGATCGGATCGCCTACAAACTTGATCGCAGGATACCCATGCTGCGTCGTGCAGGTCACCAGGATCTCGTTGTATTTTTTGGTCTTTCCGTTTATTTTTACGTACATCGGTGTCCTCCTTTATGCGAAATATCCGTTCGGTTTGCCAACAATAGGGCATACAGACACATTACTTAAAGTTGCCGAAAAATTGATCGATATATGCTTTTTGTCCGGAAACGAAACATACGAAGATACATCTATCGCCGACCATGTGCTTGAACCGGCAGCATAATATGCGCTAGATGGAGAATCCGTTGGAATTACCATAATATATTTATATCCATTACTATGCGTATACATTAAGACTACTGTATCTGCATCAAAGCCCCATTCTGCAGTCCATGTTGTACCGCTACTATTAGTTGGCGTAATCCACTCGGATCCGCCTATGCCCCCTGCGCCTTTTTGTGCATCCATTTTTAACATCATGGCCTTTTTCTCCTTTAATCTAACTGAACAAGCGTTATATCGCACATTACGCTTGCTACACCGCTACCCGTAACGGTCAATGTCGTTCCACTTATGCTGGCGGTAAGTCCCGTGCTTTCTGAAGTATTCGTCAAATCAGTAAGCGTTCCGTTTACGAGAGAATATACGTTAGTCCTATACACAGCACTGCTATCGTTATACCGATACGTCATCGTCAGTACATAAGACTTTGATGTATCGACGGTAAACGTTTTCATTGTGCCACTTACGCGAGTCCCCGTATAATGGTCTGACAATGTCGGATTTATCGCCCCACCACTGATCAGCCCATTGTCCTCTTTAATAATAGCCATTAGACCACCTCATTCCTTGTATACACGATATCCACGCCCACCTTTGCAGTCGTGGGATCTGTGATCTCAGCAGCAAATGCGATGCAGATCTTACCTGTGGTCGTATCCCAGATAAAGCCGCGCCTTACGATCGGCTCGCCATCTGCAGGCGGCACAAAGTAAAATTTAATATCAACCGAGTCCGGATCCACACCTGCAGGCACCACAAAGGCCGCATCATACCACCAGTCTGTCTCATCTGCGGACGTGATCTGCGTCGTGTCCTTGTCCGTCCAGGTACCGATACCGGACGAGCTGATATCTCCATCGGATCCGTCGATTATCCTCCGAAACGTCTTGACGTTGGTCCATACGCCCATGCCAAAGAGGGACGGCACGTCATCATTAGATCCGCCCTCTGTGCTCACGGCCGTATTGACCGCAGACACCACGTCATCCTCATCCGTACCCACTCCGGGCGTCGGCAGCATCGTGTGACCGCCCTGCGGTATGTTCGCATTTTTCCATTTACCGGCCGTGCTGTCATAGATCAGCATCTGGCCATCTGCCAGGCTCGTCAGCGCTACGTCTGTCAGCGCTGCCAGCGATGTAGCTCCTCCGGGAGAGACCGTCGCATTTTCCCATTTACCGGATACGCCGTTATACTGCAGGATCTGACCATCTGCCAGGCTCGTCAGCGCCACGTCTGTCAGCGTAGAGATCGCGGCGGTCAGCGTCGGCAGGTTTACGTTTTTCCACTGACTGCTTGCGCTGTCGTATTGCAGGATCTGGCCATTAGCCAGCATCGCGATCGTCACGTCCGTGAGATCACTTAAGACTGTGGCCCCGCCTCCGCCTGATAGCGTCATCTTGTAGACCCACAGAGCCGTGCTCGCATCACCATCAGCCGTGCAGGCGTAGATCGCACCCTCACCGATGCTCAAGTACATATCATCGACGTACGCCATCGTGATCCCCGTAGCGTACGCGGTCGGTGTTGTGCTTTTTCCGGTGATCGCGGTGCCGTTGTACCACTTGGATCCGTTGCGGCCCCTGGCATCCACTCCGGAGTCCTCATACAGCTCCGTGCTGACGTTATACACGTACCAGTTACCATTAAGGCCGATATAGGGCGGATTAGCGCTCCAGGCGGCTGCAGCATCAGCAGACGATGCCGCCTCGGTCGCACTCTCCTGTGCAGCTGCTGCCTGAGCTGTAGCTAAAGCGATCAGCGCAGGGATCTCTGTCTCGGACGGATCCGGCTCTCCACTAAGCGCAGACTTCTGCACCTCCAGCCAAAATGCAAACGTGCCGACCCTGTTACCGTCTCCATCCAGCACGATGATATTGCCAACGGTCCGACCGTATACGGCTGTCATCTGCTGCGTCAGCTTGGCCCGTACGATGGACCCGGATACTGC
>JBGUUN010000146.1:0-2923 GCA_045133555.1 Oscillospiraceae bacterium | reverse complement strand
TGCTTGCGGCGGTATCCATCCGCTAAGGACATGATACTCGCCGTACCGCAAGCACGATATTCATCTAAAATCCGCACCCGATCGGCGAAAAAGCCCGATTGTGTGAAAATCGGAGATTTTCACACCCAACCCAAAACTTCAAAGCGAGCAAAAAAAATGCGCTTTTGCTTCCTTTTGCCGCTCAGGGCAAAAGGAAGGGCCCGGTATCAGCCTGCCTAACGCACAAAGGTTCAAGCGGCCCGAGCCTTCCATAAAGGTAAAATATAGCAAATAGCAACGGCCCGAGCCCCCGGAGTACCTCCGGTCGCATAAAAGCATTCCACCATTGTAGGGACCGGCGTCCTCGACGGTCCAAAACTTCCCACCCAACTGCATCTGATGCCCCCCCTCTCCGTCACACTTTCAGGCTTCCCCAGAGGGCTTTCTCCACCCCACGCCAAAAACAAAGAGGTGGAGGCGAAAATCGCCTCCACCTCTAAAGGTGTATCAAATCAACTTTGAACAGCTAATTAGCCGATTGCCGGCAGAGAAGCTGCAGCAGCAGACTGACCAACACGTCTGGTTTTCTCGTCCGGCATCTGAACGTTGATGGACAGTTCCGGATATTCCTCAGCGAGAACTTTGTTGGTCTCAGCCAGAACGATATCGCCGCCTTTACCGGAGGTAACACGACCTAATAACAGAACGTGTTTGATATCGTAGAAGTCAGCGTAGTAAGCTAAAGCATGGCCTAAGTATACGCCGGTGGATTTGTAAACTTCGATAGCACGCGGATCGTCCTCGAGCATCATCTTCTGAACAACTTTCAGTTTGTTAGCCGGGGTGTCATCCGGTAACTCGATGCCAGCATAGCCGGCCAGTTTGATGATACCGTCCTGAGAGAAGTATTTAACGCCGCAGCCGATGTCGCCGGACCACTCGTCTTCCATTGCTTCCGGCTGAGCATCTACCGGAGCAAATGCCAGCTCAGACAGCCAACCGGTGATGTTGCCGTCTTTGTCAACATAACCAACAGCTTCGGAAGTACCCATAGCGATACCCATAACCTGGTTGTCGTTTAAGCCCATAGCGCCTGCTAATGCGGAAACGTCACCGTCGTTAGCAACTTCTAACGGCAGAGGTTTGCCGATCTCTTTGGACAGAGTCTCAGCAGCACGGATGTAAATGTTCTTAACAGCTTCCGGCTCAGCACCGCCTTCAGCTTTCGGAACTTTTAAGAACAGGGAAGCAACCATGGTACGGTTGTTGATGTAAATACCTGCGGAAGAAACACCGATAGCGTCAACGGTCGGCATTTTAGCAGCAGCTTTACGGAAGGAGTCTAAAATACCCTCGTAGTGGTATTCCGGATCAGCAGTGATCTTCGGGTTCCAAACGGTCTCTTCAGAGAAGATGGACTCGCCGTTAACTACTGCGGAAACTTTACGGTCGGAACCGCCTGCGTCGAAACCGATTCTGTAACCGTCCATGTGTTTGCCCATCGGTTTGGACTGCTCGTTCTGCTGCGGACGATCTTCGTAGCTGGTGTAGCAAACTTCAAACGGAGTCTCGTAAACGTTCTGCATGAAGTTGAAGTCGAAAGCACGGGAGCCGTTCGGGGAGTAAGCATCTTTGATGTAGTTGTAGATGTTCTCATCGCCGGATACGGTTACTTTGAAACCACCTTTAGCCCACAGTAAGAATTTTACCATACGGTCAGCAAAGTAGTTGTCAGCTGCAGCCATTTCCTCAGTACCGTATACGAAGGTGTCATATACAGCAACCTGTTTGTTTGCGCGCTCAACAGCAACAGCAAACGGTTTTTTAGCGCCTGCTAAATATGCTTTGTTGAAAGCAACGATCGGGGTGAAGGTTTTGTCCAGGGACGGAACATTCTTGATGTTTACATCAATACCATAAATGTTCATTTTTGCACATCTCCTTAAAATTATTAATAGGATTTCCCGTGTTTACGGGCATAAATTTCCTCAAGTTTATTATACGATGAATCCGTACTTTTGTCAATTGTTTTTTCTTTTCAAAAACTGATTTTATATCAAATCCCTCTCCTCCCGCCGCAAAACGCTTGCAATCGGCGGAAAAACGCAGTATAATATAAGTAACCTCCCGCAGTCGGAGAAAACGATAAAAGAAAGAAGAACATGATTATGAAGATCACAAATATTATCACCGAACCCCTGTTCGCTCCATTGCGTAAGCCGTTTAAGACCGCAGTCCGTACCGCGACCCATATCAATGATATTATGATCAAGATCGAGACCGATGAAGGTATCACCGGCATCGGTGCCGTACCGCCTAGCGAAAAGGTCTCCGGCGATACCAATGAGGGTGATGTCGCTCTTATCTTAAATCAGCTCAAACCGCAGCTCATCGGCATGGATGTAGCCGATAAAGACTCCGTTTTACGTAAGATCCAGGGCGCATTCGTACATAATACCGGCGCAAAAGCAGGTGTTGATATCGCAGTCCATGACCTCTACGGTAAACTCATAAACCAGCCGCTGTACCGTATCCTCGGCGGTGACTCCAATAAAATCGAGACGGATTTGACCATCAGCGTCAATGACGTCGCAACCATGGTCGCAGACAGCGTTGAGGCCGTAGAACGCGGCTACCGTATCTTAAAACTCAAGGTCGGTAAAGATGTAAAAACCGACCTCGAACGTATCTCAGAGATCAGAAGAGCCGTCGGCTATGATGTCAAGATCCGTATCGATGCCAACCAGGGTTGGACACCGAAAGAAGCGGTGCGTATCATCGGTAAGATGGAGGACGCAGGTCTGGATATCGAACTGGTCGAACAGCCGGTACCGTTTTACGATATCGACGGTATGCGCTATGTCACCCAGAATTCCTTGACCGATATCATGGCGGATGAAGCGGTGTTCTCGGTGCGCGATGCAAACCATGTCATCACCACCCG
>JBGUUN010000145.1:0-3078 GCA_045133555.1 Oscillospiraceae bacterium | reverse complement strand
CGTCTTGCCCGCATCATGCAGCGTGACGGACTTACCGAAGAAGCAGCATTACAGCGTATCAAAGCGCAGCATCCGATCGCATTTTATACCGAGCGCAGCGATGCTGTGATCGAGAATGATAAAGAGCCGTGCGATGCCTTAAAACAGGCACTTGATTTTTTGTGTAATAAGGGTTACCTTGCGGAGGATTGCCGTTGAGTACCTACCAAAGCCGTAAGGCTGCACTGCGAAAGAAGGCTGCCCGACGCGGAGTCCTTGCGATGATGCCCTTGATCGTGCTGGGATTGATTGCCGGCGGATTGCTCATCAAATGGAGCTTTCAGGAAATCAAGGAGTTTCGGTATTCTTTGCCGTATGAAGAATATGTCACCGAATACTGTGAACAGTATGATGTCGACCCGCTGTTTATCTACGCGATGATGAAGCAGGAGAGCAATTTTAATCCGAAAGCGGTATCGATCGATAATGCCCGCGGGCTGCTGCAGTTGACCGAAGAAACCTATGATTGGGTTAAAGGTAAGCTTGCGGCAGAGGGCGTTGTTAATCTCGGCAGTACCGAAAGCTTTGAAGATATGTTTGAACCGCAGACCAACATCCGCTATGCGGTGTGGCTGACTGCGTATTTGATGGAGCGGTTTGACGGGGAGAAAAAAACGGTGGTCGCCGCATATCATGCCGGCATGAACATCACCGATAAATGGCTGGATAATCCGGTCTATTCCGATGACGGTGTGAAGCTCAAAAAGATCCCGTATTCCGACACCCAGTATCACGTCAAAAAGGTGATGGGGTATTATGAGGAGTATCGTGCGCTTTACCGATCTGAAAAATAATGTGTTTTCGATGCTGTATGCATTGGGGAATATAGAAAACAAAATGGAGGAAAGAACCATGGAAGAATTAAAAAGCTTAAAAGAGCGTCTGTGCATGAACCGTGACGGCGGTGCAGTACGCTTAAACGCAGAACAGAAAAAAGAGGCTTTCGCATTTGCAGAAGGCTACAAAGCATATCTGGATGCCGCTAAGACCGAGCGTGAGGCTGTGACCAAAGCGATCGAGCTGGCAAAAGAGAAAGGTTTCACCGAATTCGTACCGGGCACCAAATACCTGCCGGGCGATAAGATCTATTATAATAACCGCGGTAAAGCACTCATCCTGTGCGTAGTCGGCAGCGACCCGCTTACCAAAGGTGTCAGCATCATGGCTGCACACGTGGACTCTCCGCGTCTGGACTTAAAACCGAATCCGCTGTATGAGGACGGTAAGATCGCACTGTTAAAGACCCACTATTACGGCGGTGTTCGTAAATATCAGTGGCCGACCATTCCGCTGGCACTGCACGGTGTTGTTGTTCGCGCAGACGGCAGCAAACTGACCGTTGCGATCGGCGATAAACCGGAAGACCCGATCTTCTACATCACCGACTTACTGCCGCATCTGGGTGCAGAGCAGAGCAAACGCTCTTTATCTGACGGTATCCGCGGTGAGGAACTGAATGTTATTGTTGGCTCTCTGCCGTATGAAGGCGATGTAAACGGTGCGGATGCTGTAAAAGCAAACATCTTAAATCTCTTAAATGAGCAGTATGGCTTAGTTGAAGCTGATTTCCTGTCCGCAGAGCTGGAAGTTGTTCCGGCAAACGGCGCAAGAGATGTCGGCTTTGACCGCAGCATGATCTCCGCTCACGGTCAGGATGACCGCGTATGCGGCTACACCGCTATGATGGCAACCTTTGATATCGAAGGCATCCCGACCAAGACCTGCGTTACCGTTCTCTGCGATAAAGAGGAGATCGGTTCCGAGGGCAACACCGGCTTCCAGGGTTCCTTCATGCAGTATTTCATCGAT
Organism: Oscillospiraceae bacterium; assembly: GCA_045133555.1. Taxonomy (GTDB): domain Bacteria; phylum Bacillota; class Clostridia; order Oscillospirales; family Ruminococcaceae; genus JAHHTP01. The sequence goes on along the minus strand of JBGUUN010000145.1, from coordinate 1,230 downwards.
GACTTAGCAGAGCCGTACGGCATCAAAGGCAGACGCGTTTTAAGCGCTTCTCAGTGCTTATCCGCTGACGTAGGTGCTGCATTCGACCCGACTTTCCCGTCTGTATACGATCCGAAAAACTCCTGCTTCTTAAACGGCGGTGTATGTATCGTAAAATATACCGGTGCACGCGGTAAAGGCGGCTCCAACGATGCTTCCGCAGAGTATATGGGCTATATCCGCAGAATGCTGGATGCAAACGAAGTTGTATGGCAGTTTGGTGAGCTGGGTGCTGTTGACGTTGGCGGCGGCGGTACCGTTGCTTGCTATATCGCAAATATGGATGTAGATACCGTTGACTTAGGTGTTCCGGTTTTAGCAATGCATGCACCGCTGGAGTTAACTTCCAAGATCGACGTATACTGCACCTACAAAGCATTCCATACTTTTGCAATGCGCAAAGAGGATTTCAATAAGATTTAAGTTTGGTGAGGGTCGCCGCTTGCGGCGACCCGTTTGCCGATAAAGGAGCTATTATGAAAGCAGTGATTCAAAGAGTGGAAAAAGCTGCCTGCTACGTGGATGGCAAGGTGACCGGTGAAATCGAAAAAGGTTTTCTGGTACTGCTGGGCGTTATGAAAGGCGATACCAAAAAGGAAGCAGACCTGCTTGCCAAAAAGATCGCCGGACTGCGTGTTTTTACCGATGAAGCAGATAAGATGAATCTGGATCTGCAGGCGGTAAACGGCGGTATTTTACTGGTATCCAACTTTACCCTTGGTGCGGACCTGACCAAGAGCGGAAAACGTCCGTCTTTTTCGGATGCGGCACCGCCGGCCGATGCACAGCCGCTGTATGAATACATGGCGGATGCACTGCGCGCACAGGGTGTTGCCAAGGTGGAGATGGGCATTTTCGGTGCCGATATGAAACTTCATATGATCGCTGACGGACCGGTAACGCTGCTTGCCGAATATCATCCATAAGGAGGAGCCTGTTATGATGCGGATTCAAACTGTCTCGCTGGGGGACTTTGGCGCAAATTGCTATCTTTTGACCGATCCGAAGAAAAACGCTGTAGTCGTTGATCCGGCAGAATCGGCACCGCTGCTTGCATATTTTGAACGTACCGGATTGCAGTTAAAATACATCATCCTGACCCACGGCCATTTTGATCATACCTGGGGCGCTGCGGATTTGAAAGAGAAAACGGGCGCAAAGGTCATCTGTCATAAAGGCGATGAGCCGCTG
>JBGUUN010000144.1:0-6008 GCA_045133555.1 Oscillospiraceae bacterium | reverse complement strand
TCTCACCATGGGTGCTGACGGCGCGCTGGAGCTGACCGATGCAGGACGCGAGGTTGCCGAGCGCATGTACGAGCGCCATACCCTGCTGACAAAATGCCTGACCTATCTCGGCGTGGATGAAGAGACCGCCGCCGAAGACGCATGCAAGATTGAGCACGACATCAGCGAGAAATCCTTCGAAGCTATCAAAAAATACCTGCAAAAATACGGGCAATCCTAATAAAAAAGCCTCTGCCGAGGCTTTTTTCTATAGAATATACCAACAACAAAAGCGGACACCTTGCGGTGCCCGCTTTTGTTGTTATTAAAACTTAGTTCTTAATCCACTTAGCATAGATGGATACATTGCCGGAAATCTTGGTATTGAAGTCAAAAGGCTTCGTGCCGTTGATATCCTTGTACCAACCCATAAAGGTGTATCCGTCCTTGGTAGGAACTGCGGGCAGCGTAAGTACAGTGCCATTCTTTACCGTGATAGTTTCATGATTGTCTGCACCGGTAGACTTGATGGTAACAGCGCACTTCTTGTTGTTTTTGCAAGCCAATGCGAGTATAAGCGCAACATTGCTGCTGTTGCTGCTCTTTTCCGGTTCAGGCTCATCCGAGATCCAAGTGAGCTTAGGCGTGAGGGTCATCGAATTCGTTACGGAATCAATAACTCCATCGGTACCTACGCACAAATTACCGCTTGCATCTTCCCAACCGTCAAAGCGATAGCCATCTGCTACATCGGGAGCAGACAACGTAAGAGTCTGACCGTAGTAAATCTCATATGTCTGACCATCCGCAGTAACGGTCATAATGTCATCATTGAGACCATCATACGTAAGTTCAAACGTCTTAGACGAATCTTTGAGTACATAGTAGCCGTCGCCGCCGGTCAGCGTGTAGCCGCTTGCTACCCACTTGTCGCCGTCTTTTTCAACAACCACATTTGTAAAGCTGATCGAAACGCCATTCTCGGTTGCGTCGGGAGAAAGCGCAAATGTCTTAGCCTTGGGATTCAGAGCAGTCAGAGTAAGCGTGGTTACTTCCTGCTCCTCGCCGCAGGCAACGCAGTAATGATTCGTATAGCTGTGTCCGTTTGCTTCACAATACTCGTCGTTCGTATCGTAATCGGTTCTGGACGAGAATGCATCCATGTCAATTCGCGCACCAAGATCCGCAAAAATATCTGCAGAAATCACGAGATTCAATGCCGCGCCGTCCGCAGTGAAAACATCAGTTACATCACCGGTTGCGGTGGTCTTTACAGCTACATTGCTGCCGAACTCGCCGCCGCTGATCGTGATAGTACCAACGCCGGAAGCCTTCAAATTGGAAGTGGTATCAGTCGGCAGAGACGTGGAAGAAGAAGCCGAAGCATTAACATCTTTGCCCTGCGCACCCGCGATCAAGGTATAACCCGTGAAAGTACCGCCATTGATCGTCAAAGAATGATTGCCTTCAATTGTTTTGACAGTATTTACACCATTTCTTCCAAACAAATAGATTGCACAATTGTTAAATGTACCACCGTTGATCGTCATATTTGAGCTGCCGTTTGCAGTGGAAAAGATTCCCTGCAGAAGACCACTCTGAAGGCTGTCAGCACATCCTTCGATAGTACCACCATTGATGGTAATATTGAGTTCATGGTTCAACGCACCATATGCTGCGCTGGTGCTTGCACGATGGTTACCGCCTTTGATGTTACGCCATGTACCACCGTTGATAACGATATCTTGTACTCCGTCACCATCGGTTCCTTCTAAAAGGTTCTGGTAGTGAGCGGTAGTAATCGGATTGGTTCCGGTTCCGGTCCAACCTTGTTGACCAGATTTCCAAACGATAGTGTCCACAGCTCCGTCGAAATACAGTTTGGTGACATTCACTTCAAACAAACTGCTGAGAATCATCGGATACGGCCCGCCACCGAAAGCGTTGCATTTTACATTCGCACCAATAAGCAAGTCGTTACCCAGCGCAGAGATGCCTCCCGCAGTAGTTGCAGGTTCGATTGTAATATCATCAAAAATATGATCATTGCGCAATACATACAATGAAAGTTTCAAAACTGCGCTGTTCGTAAAATCATAATCGCCATATTTGGAAGTAACCTTTACAGCACCGCCACACTGAGGTGCAGCATAATATGCATGCAGAACACTTGCATCGTTCTTAGCGGGATCTCCGGTATACGATAAATCATACACTTCGCTATCATATGTCAGCGTAATGGTATCGCAAATCACGATCGTACCGCCGTTTTCTGCGAGTGCCTGATATGCCTTGGTAAGAGTCTGGAAAGCTGCATCGGGGGTAGAACCGTCGCTAGCGTCACTACCGCCGTTTTCCTTTACATATACGACCTTATTGGAAGTCAGTTCAACTGCGGGTTGGTCGAAATCACAGCCAACGCATACTTTATCTTCGTAATCATGGCTTTCAGTCTCGCCGCATCCGCACTTGTGCTGCTTATCGTTCAAGTATTCCCAAACGTGAACAGTGTGATTTGCTTTCAGTTCGGGACCGTTTGCGGTAACTACCCAAACATCGGTATCGAGACCAGCAAAAGAAGTGACAGTTTCGCCGTTACCGTCGGTCCAAGTATCACCGCTCTTGGTGTAAGCGGTAGCAAGTCCGGCTTGGTCAGCTTTATTAGCACCGCCAATAACTCCGCCTGCAGTCACACCGGTACCGGCGACGGTAACAACGCCGGTATTGACACAGTCAGTTACAACACTCGTCAACGACCCATTAGCAGAGTTGGTGCTCGGGAAGCCGCCGACAACACCGCCTAAAAAGCCAAATGTCTTCGCATTTGTTGTAGAACTCGTGGTAACAGCACCCGCGTTCCAACAATCGCTAATGGTAACGCACTTTTCTGTAGTAAGCGAACGCGCATAACCGGCAATACCGCCCACACAAAACTCAGCAGCGGATGCACCGGTAATGGTGCCCGCGTTATAACACTTCGACAAAGTAATCGGAGAGGAATTTGCCGAGATCATACCAACAATACCACCGTTAAATGTGAAGCTCGTGGCATTCTTGCTGGTGATTGCCGCGTAGTTCGAGCACTCCATAATCGAGATAGAACCGACGCCATCTTTTGCAGTTTCAGCGCGACCACAGATACCGGCGATGAAGCCGGCGCCGGTAATCGTACCAGATGCCTGGTTAACACAATTGCTTACAGTCAGATCGCCGCCCGCCTTGAAAACTGCAGCTCCGACAATACCGCCAACATAACCGGTATCACCGTTTATAGAACCATTGTTCAGTAGGTTTTCAAAATTAACGGTCGAATCTGCGCGCGTAACTGCATAGCCGACAATACCGCCTGCATAACTCTTAGTAGTCGTAACAGCACCGGTATTTGAGCAGTTCGAAACACTTACGGTCGCAACGCCGGTTGCAGCTGTATCAGTCATCAGATTTGCAATGATTCCGCCGACATTATTTCCTGTAGTGGTAATCTTACCGCTATTGGCACAACCGGAAACGGTAAACTGCGCATTAGACTTGGGGCAGAAATTCGAAACGATACCAGCCACAGACTGTGTACCTTGAATGTCACCGGTATTTACGCAATTGGTGATCTCTGCAGTAAAGTTTTTGTTATTAATTATACGTCCGACAATACCCGAAGTCTCCGCGTCGCTACCAGTGATGTCACCATTATTTGTACAATTCAAAATCGTTAAAACGCTGTTCTCCGTGTATGCATCATATCCGCCAAGGATACCTGCAGCGCGCGCTTGGCCGCTAACAGTAACGTTCGAAACGCAGTTTTCAATCGTCAAGGTATCGCGACCGTATCCAAGGAGACCTCCGGTTGCGTTTGCCTCATTTGTGATTGAACCGGAGACAGTAAGATTCTTAATCACCGCGCCACGACCTGCAGCACCGAAGAAACCTGACATACTCTGTGTCAACGTCAGATTGAAGCCGCTGATGGTATAATTGCCACCGTCAAAAGTACCGGTAAAAATAGCGGTATCGGGATGAGAACCGATCGTCTTTTGAGTCAGACTACCGGAATAGGTGGACAGGTCAATGTTGTTCTTGACCAAATAATTGCCATCCAACGGGAAAGCAGGATCACCGTTCATGAGCTTCAGGATCTGCTCAGCCGTGATGATCTCAATCACATCTGCTGCACTCGCGGGCATTGCCAGCAGTACGCCGAGAAGCATACACAGCACAAGCAGAATACCAAATGTTCTCTTTTGCATAAAAGTTCCTCCTTGTTCCCTTCTGCGGCGGTTTGTCTTTGTGCAAACTGTATACAGAAAGGGATTTTATCTTCCTATATTATAGTAAATTTTTTGCAGAAAGTCAAATCAACGTTTTGCAAGTTTTTGATACGATTTGACGTCGAAAGGAATATTTTGGATTTGTGCAATTTTATCAAAAACAGCGTATATAAAATGCAGATTTTGCCTTTTCTTTTTGTGCAATTTGCATCTTTTTCCAAAAAGCAAATTCATGAAAGCGGAGCCAATTTTTATTTTTTCTTAAAAAATTCAGCATTTTGCACATCAAATTCGACTTTTTTACACTTTTAACTCTTTTTTACACCAAAAAAAGAGCCTTTTCGGCTCTTTTTTGAAAAACTATTCGTATCGCAGTGCTTCAATCGGATCGAGCTTGGCTGCCTTGTTAGCAGGATAATAGCCGAAGAAAATACCGATCGCCATGCTAAAGCCTACCGCGAGCGCAATATGCCAAAGGCTCGGGAACGCCGTAACACCGAGCAGTTGCGCGCCGAAATAGCCAAGCGAGGTACCGACGATGATACCGATCACACCACCGATCAGGCAGATGATCACACTCTCGGTGACAAACTGAATGCGGATATTGCCGTTGGTGGCACCGATCGCCTTACGTGTACCGATCTCACGGGTACGCTCGGTGACCGAAACCAGCATGATATTCATAACGCCGATACCGCCGACCAGCAGCGAGATACCCGCAATGACCGCGATGGCAATATTCACGGTATTCATCATGGAATCCACCGTGGAAAGCATGCTCTCCATACTCATCGAGCTGACCTGGAAATTCTGGTTGTCCGCATAATATTTATTGAGGTAATTCGTCGCAACGGTCGCAAAGTTTGCACTGTCGATATTCGGGTTTGCCATGATCGTAATTGAGGCGTAACCGTCATCCGCACCCGCCAGCTTTTTCGCCGTGGAAAGCGGAATGTAGACATCCGTTTGAACATCTTCGTCCGCCGACATGGAGAGATTCATAAGCGTCTGTTCATATTCGTAAACGCCGACGATACGGAAAGTGTAAATCTCAAACGAGGTATACACCACGATCTCACTGCCGAGTGCCGCTTGCTCGTCGCCGCCAAACATTTTACCCACAAGTTTATCCGAAACGACCGCGTTCATACGATTGGAATCAATATCTTCCGCGTTGATCTGACGTCCGCGCAGCAGATCAATATCGTTTGCCGCAAAGTACTCCTCGTTGATACCGCTGACGGACACATTGGCATAGAGATCGCCGTCCTTTGCCTTGCCCGAAGCAAGCGATACGGAAAGGCTGACGTAGTCGATCGAGGAATCATAGCGGTTGCGCAGGTCGGCGATCATCTCATCCGTGATGAGGTCGATCTCCTCATAGGCACGCATACCGCCTTCGCGCTCGGTAGACTTGGATTGCAGCATGATATAAATATTTGTCGCGCCGAGCGTGCTCATTTGATCGTTGATACTGCCCGTAAGTCCGTCACCGAGCGTCAGAATGCCGATGACAGAAGCAATACCGATGATAATGCCGAGCATGGTCAAAAAAGCACGCATCTTACCCGAGCGAATACCCTCCCAGGCAAGGCGTATATTCTCTTTAAAGTTCATCGTACCGCCTCCCCTTCCGAAAGAATACCGTCACGCATGGTAAAAATGCGATCGGTCTCAGCGGCAAGTTCATTGTTGTGTGTGATCAGCACGATCGTCTTCCCCTGCTCTTTATTGAGTTTGTGGAAAAGATCCATCACAAGGCGTCCC
>JBGUUN010000143.1:0-5319 GCA_045133555.1 Oscillospiraceae bacterium | reverse complement strand
AGCTGACCGGTGATCTTATAAGCATCACGGAAAGGCATGCCTTTTTTGGTCAGGTAGTCTGCGCAGTCGGTCGCATTGATAAAACCTCTTGCTGCTGCGTTACGCATATTTTCTTTTAATACGGTCATGGTCTTGACCATCGGAGTGAAGGTCTTGACACACATCGAAACGGTATCGAATGCATCAAAGATTGCCTCTTTATCCTCCTGCATATCCTTGTTGTATGCCAGCGGCAGACCTTTTAACATGGTTAAAAGGGTCATCAGATCGCCGAATACACGGCCGGATTTACCGCGGACAAGCTCTGCGATATCCGGATTTTTCTTCTGCGGCATGATGGAGGAACCGGTTGCGAATGCATCGTCCAGCTCGATGAACTTAAATTCCCAAGAGCACCAGAGGATGATCTCCTCGGAGAAACGGGAAAGATGTACCATCACCAAAGAGAGTGCACTTGCCAGCTCTACGCAGAAGTCACGGTCGGAAACGCCGTCCAACGAGTTTGCGGTGACATCGGTGAAGGACAAAAGCTGTGCAACACGGTAACGGTTGATCGGATAAGTGGTTGCAGCCAGAGCGCCCGAGCCCAGCGGCAGGATATTCATTCGATCTTTTGCATCCTCCAGACGGGAGATATCGCGTAAGATCATGGATGCGTATGCCATTAAGTGATGACCGAAGGTGATCGGCTGTGCGCGCTGCAGATGGGTATAACCCGGCATAACGGTCTCTTTATGCTCCAATGCCAGATCGCACAGAACATTTACCAGCTCTTTTAACTGACCGATGAGTTCTTTGGTCTGATCCATCAGATACATTCTGACATCCAGTGCGACCTGATCGTTACGGGAACGAGCGGTATGCAGACGTTTGCCTGCGTCACCGATTCGTGCGGTGAGCTCACCTTCTACGAAGGTATGAATATCCTCTGCAGTCATATCGATTGCAAGAGTACCGTTTTCGATCTCCTCAAGCATTTTGGAAAGTTCTTCCACGATGCGTTCGGATTCGCTTTTTGCGATGATGCCCTGCTCACCGAGCATGGTTGCGTGTGCAATGGAACCGCAGATGTCCTGTTTTGCCATTCTCGAGTCAAACGGAATCGAGCTGTTGAAATCATTTACTGTGCTGTCGACCTCTTTGGAAAAGCGACCTGCCCATAATTTACCCATATGTATATACTCCCAAATATCGTAATAATAGCGTGAGGCGGCCAGAAAAACAATTCGGGCCGCCTACGGAAATGCTATGAATTATTTATTTTCGTTTCTCTTCTGATCTAACATTGCTTTTACTTTGATCGGCAGACCGAACAGGTTGATAAAGCCGTTAGCATCTTTCTGATCGTAAACCTCATCCTCATCGAAGGTTGCGATCGCTTCGTCGTATAAAGAATACGGAGAAGTTACGCCTGCGTTGATGATGTTGCCCTTATACAGTTTTAATTTTACTTCACCGGTAACGGTTTTCTGGGTCTCGTCAACAAATGCGGAGAGTGCTTCTCTGAGCGGAGTGTACCACTGGCCGTTGTATACTAAGTCAGCAAATTTTAATGCGATCTGCTGTTTGTAGTGCATGGTCTCTTTGTCTAAGCACAGGGTCTCTAAAACCTCGTGTGCGTGGTACAGGATGGAGCCGCCCGGAGTCTCGTATACGCCTCTGGATTTCATACCAACCAGACGGTTTTCTACGATGTCAGCAAGACCGATACCGTTAGCGCCGCCGATTTTGTTTAAGGTCTTGATTAAGGTAACGCCGTCCATTTTCTCACCGTCGAGAGCAACCGGAATACCTTTCTCGAAGGTTAAGGTGATGTAGGTAGCTTTATCCGGAGCTTTTTCCGGGGAAACGCCCATCTCTAAGATCTTATCGTAGTTCGGCTCGTTTGCCGGGTTTTCCAGATCCAGACCCTCATGAGATAAGTGCCAGAGGTTCATGTCTTTGGAGTAGTTGGTCTCACGGGTCAGTTTGATCGGGCAGTTATGAGCGATCGCGTAATCGATCTCCTCATCACGGGATTTGATGGTCCACTCTCTCCACGGAGCGATGATCTTCATCTCCGGAGCGAATGCTTTGATTGCCAGCTCGAAACGAACCTGGTCATTACCTTTACCGGTGCAGCCGTGGCAGATTGCATCTGCACCTTCTGCTTTTGCGATCTCTACGATTCTTTTAGCGATCGGCGGACGTGCAAAGGAAGTACCCAGTAAGTATTTGCCCTCGTAAACTGCGCCTGCTTTCATGGTCGGGAATACGTATTCGTTTACGAACTCCTCCTGGATGTCAGCGATGTACAGTTTAGATGCGCCGGTTTTGAGTGCTCTTTCCTCTAAACCTACCAGCTCTGCGTCCTGACCTACATTAGCTGCTACTGCGATAACTTCGCAGTTGTCGTAGTTCTCTTTTAACCACGGAATGATGATGGAAGTGTCCAGACCGCCGGAATAAGCGAGAACGATTTTCTTATACTGTGCCATAATGATTAGCTCCTCTCAATATATCTGTATCTTTATTTTAGATGGATTTATATACTCCGTTTTTGAAGTACATGTTATATTATACTCCCTTTTTCAAAAAAAGCAAGCCTTTTTTGCATAATTATTCAGCGTTTTTACACTTTTGTAACTCTGCATAGAAGTTTCGGGTTGAAATGGAATAAAATGGGATATTCATTACAGATATGCAGTTTTTTACGGCATAATCCGCACTTCTGTCAGAATTTATTTACAGACTTTTGTGACAGAAAGAAAAAGAACGCCCCGCTTCCTTCCGAACGGGATTGGAAACGGGACGCTTTTGATTGTATAATATTTTGTATATTTCACCGTTTATACGATTATTTGCAATTTTGAATACAGGATGCAAGCACCGATTCAAAGCGTTCCACCTCACGCTCCGCAGTCGCAAAGGAGGTCACAAAGCGGATCACGATGTTGTTTTCATCGAGTGCTTCGATCTGCTCAAAGCGGTAATGTTTGGCAAGTTCTGCTTTGAGTGCCGGGGACACGATCGGGAACTGCTGATTGGTGACCGAATCGGAGTGCATTTTGACACCCTGACGGAGAAATGCTTCTTTTAAGCGCATTGCGCAGGCATTTTCATGGCGGCCGATCTCACAGTAAAGATCATCTTCAAACAGCGCTGCAAACTGGATACCGATGAGTCTGCCCTTTGCATACATTGCGCCCTGGCGTTTGATCATATAGCGGAAATCCGGTTTTAACGCATCATTGACCAGCACGATCGCCTCGCCGAGCATTGCGCCGCACTTGGTACCGCCGATGGTGAATGCATCGGTGAGGTTGACGAGGTCTTTCAAGGTCACATCCGCGCCCTGTGCGGTGAGTGCGCTTGCCATTCTTGCACCGTCCACATAGAGATACAGACCGAGTTCTTTACAGGTCTCGGAAATTGCGGTCAGTTCTGCTTTGGAATAAAGGGTACCGACCTCGGTGGTCTGGGAGATATAGACCATTTTCGGCTGCACCATATGTTCATCGGTGTGGATGGCAACGGCTTTGCGGATCAATGCCGAGGTGAGTTTACCGTCCACATTCGGCATGGTGAACACCTTATGTCCGGTCGCCTCAATCGCACCGGTCTCATGTACATTGATATGGCCGGTATCCGCAGCGATGACGCACTGATACGGACGGAGTGCCGCGGAGATGACCAGCGCATTTGCCTGAGTACCGCCGACAGCGAAATGGATATCGCATTCATAGGTCACACCGAGTGCATCTTTGATGCGGTGACGTGCAAGGGTGGTAAAATGATCGGTGCCGTAGCCGGAGGTCTGCTCAAGGTTGGTCTCTACCAGCGCTTTGAGGATCTTCGGATGAGCGCCTTCACTATAATCGTTCTGAAAACTATACATGATATAAGCTCCTTCGATATCATAAAAATTCATAACAAACTTATCATAACACGGTTTGGAATAAAATGCAAGTATAAACGCTTTTTATTTACAAATTGACAAATCAAATGAAAGAAAGTATAATAATCATAACGAGAGGAGGAAATCTTATGGAATCTCTGAAGAAGAAAAAAGAACGTGCGGCCGAGGTCATCGCCCGCTTAAAAGAATATTATCCGGATGCGCAGTGCAGTCTGGTCTATGAAAAGCCGTACGAGCTTTTGATCGCGACAAGGCTTTCGGCACAATGCACCGATGCGCGTGTCAACATGGTCACCCCTACCCTGTTTTCGACCTATCCGACCTTGGAATCTTTGGCAAACGCCGACCCTGCGGACATCGGCGAGATCATCCGTTCCTGCGGATTTTTCAACACCAAGAGCAAGGACATCGTTATGATGTGCAAAATGATCCTTGAGGAATTCGGTGGAGAATTGCCGGATTCGATCGAGGAGCTGACCAAATTACCGGGCATCGGCCGTAAGACCGCCAATTTAATGATGGGCGATGTCTTTCACAAGCCGGCTGTCGTGGTGGACACCCATTGCATCCGCATCAACGGACGTCTGGGCTTTTGCGAAGGAAAAGATCCGGAGAAGATCGAGAAGGTGCTACGGAATATCTTACCGCCGGAGGAATCCTCCGATTACTGTCATCGCATCGTGCAGTACGGCCGCGATGTCTGCTCGGCACGAAGTCCGAAATGCGGTGAATGTGTGCTTTCCGACCTCTGTCCGTCCAAAACAAATGCATGATTTTAGGGCACCCATACGGGTGCCCTTCTCTTTATGCTTCGAATTTTTCTTTCAAATCGGTCAGACTTTCCGCGACCAGATCGATCATCGGCAGCAATTTCTCATCCGGTCTTGTCAGATCCGGGATCATACAGACCTTACAGCCGGCCGAATAGCCGCTTGTGACACCGTTAGGGCTATCTTCGACCGCAAGGCAATCTTTCGGTGCAAGTCCGAGCTGCTCACAGGCATACAGATAGATATCCGGTGCGGGCTTACCGACCTTGACCATCGGTGCGCAGATGATACGGTCAAACAGATCGAAAAGTCCCAGGCGTTTTAAGTACCGTTCGGTGCGCTCATAATCGGTGGAGGTCGCAATGGCGGTAAGGATCCCCTTTCGCTTTAAGGTTTCCATCAACTCGCGGATTCCCGCTTTGAGTGGGATACCGTTTTCGGCAAGATCCCGCTCCATGAGTTCTTTACGGGTGGCACGCACCGCCGCATAATCAAAATCCTCACCGAACTGCTCTTTGAAGTACGGTACGGCAAAATGTGCGGAAAAGGAGCGGATATGCAATGCGACCTGCTCACTCATCTCATAGCCGTGGAGCTTGGCGGCAAGGCGCCAATATTTGAAGAAAAGCTTCTCGGTGTCCAGAATGACAC
>JBGUUN010000142.1:0-1966 GCA_045133555.1 Oscillospiraceae bacterium | reverse complement strand
ATAGCATATTTTCTTCACCTTGTCAACACCTTTTTTTAACTTTTTTGCTTTTTGTCCTCTCTGATAAAAATATCACTTTTTCAGTGCGAAATAATATCCGTTTTGTTGACCTCCCGCCTTTTCTATGCTATAATAGATGCAAAGACCAAGGACCTTGGAGGATTTTATATCCTTGGCTGATATCCGAATCCGCTGCTTCGATGAAAGTAAAATCGATAAGCATCATACCAATAAATCAATATGGAGGAAATTTATCATGAAACTCTACATTATCCGCCACGGTGATCCGAACTACGAACTTGACTGTCTGACCGAGATCGGTAAAGAACAGGCAGAAGCAGTTGCTCCGCGTATCGCATCCTATGGCATCGACCGCATCATCACCTCTCCGCAGGGTCGTGCAAGACAGACCGCAGATCCGCTGTGCAAACTGCTCGACAAACCGTACGAGGTCGCATCTTGGGCACATGAGATCTACTTCCAGTGCAACCACCCGACCAAAGGCAAAGTTTTCGGCACCGCAGCTCCGGAAGAGATCATGCGCAGCGAAGAAGTCTTATCGATGGGTGACCGTTGGCATGAGCATCCGTTCTATGTAGGCACCGGTGCAGGCGAAGAAGTTGCGGGCTTACACACCGCTGCTGACCTGTTCTTTGAAAAACTCGGCTACAAACGCGAAGGCTTACGTTATAAAGTTCTGCGCGAAAATGACGAGACCATCGCATTGTTCTGCCACGGCGGCTTCGCTACCGTACTGCTCGGCTACATTTTAGGTATCCCGGAAGCCATCTGCTTCTCCGCATTCGGTATGTCCCAGACCGGCGTTACCTTAGTCGAATTCAAACATCCGGAGAGCGGCTACACCGCACCGAGATGCAGATTCCACAATGACACCTCGCACTTGTTCGCAAAAAACATGGAAATTCGATAAATTGCAAAAACTTTCAAAAAAGTGCTTGACATTCGATGAGTTTTCTGATATAATCTTTAACTGTCGGGAGCAAACCGGCAGTTAAAGAAGATGCTGTTATGGCTCAGGTGGTAGAGCACGTCCTTGGTAAGGACGAGGTCACCAGTTCGAATCTGGTTAACAGCTCCAAGCAAGCGGATCAAGCGATTGATCCGCTTTTTTGTTTTTCAAGGAGGAAGCATGATCTATCCGACACAGACAATTACCTTAAAAAACGGCAAAACCGCAAAACTGCGCAGTCCGCTGCCCGCCGATGCCGATCGGCTGATGGACTGCATGATCCGATGCTCGCAGGAAACCCACTTTTTACTGCGCTATCCGGAGGAATGGAAGATTGACACAGCGCAGGAAGAAACGATTTTGCAGAATCTTGCCGACTCGCCTTCCAATCTGATGATCTGCTGTGAGATCGACGGCAGAATCGTGGGCAACTGCGCGCTCAACAGTCGTCCGGGCATCAAAACCGGGCACAAAGCAAGCCTTGCCATCTCGATTTTGGAGGAATACTGGGGACTTGGCATCGGCAGACAGATGTTCGATGCACTGATCCGCACGGCAAAAGCCTGCGGCTTTCATCTTCTGACGCTGGAATTTATCGAAGGAAACGAGCGCGCCCGTGCATTGTATGAAAAGGTCGGCTTCACCGTTTACGGTGTGCGCCCGAAATCCATTCGGTTAAAGGACGGCACCCTGCTTTCGGAATACTGTATGTATATGGAGATTTAACATGGCAAAAATCAAAAAAATCTGCTTCAAGCAGGCAAAGCAGATCATCGATGAAGGCGATTATACGCTGTTGGATGTCCGCGAGGAGGATGAGTTTGCCACGGGTCATGCCGAAGGTGCATGCTGTATGCCGGTGGATGAGATCGATGCGGATTTTGCAAGCACCCTCATTCCGACCCTTGATACACCGGTGATGGTCTACTGCCGTACCGGTCAGCGCAGCAAACTCGCCGCAGAACGGCTTTCCGCTTTAGGGTATCAAAAGATCTA
>JBGUUN010000141.1:0-4338 GCA_045133555.1 Oscillospiraceae bacterium | reverse complement strand
CCTTTTAATGCTTCTCTTACGTCAGCGATCTTCTGCTCGAGCTCTGCTTTCTCGGTAGCGTCGATCTTATCGCCCATCTCGCCGAGTGCTTTCTCCATCTGGAATGCCATCTGCTCTGCGTTGTTGCGGATGTCAACTTCCTCTTTACGTTTTTTGTCCTCTGCAGCGAATGCTTCCGCATCTCTTACAGCTTTATCGATGTCCTCTTTGGACATGTTGGTGGAGGAAGTGATGGTGATCTGCTGCTCTTTGCCGGTGCCTAAGTCCTTAGCGGATACGTGAACGATACCGTTAGCGTCGATGTCGAAGGAAACCTCGATCTGCGGAACGCCGCGCGGAGCCGGAGCAATACCGTCGAGTTTGAATAAGCCGAGCTGTTTGTTGTCTTTCGCAAACTCACGCTCACCCTGTAATACGTTGATCTCTACCTGAGTCTGGTTGTCAGCTGCGGTGGAGAATACCTGAGATTTCTTGGTCGGGATGGTGGTGTTTCTCTCGATGATCTTGGTGCATACGCCGCCTAAGGTCTCGATACCTAACGATAACGGAGTAACGTCAAGCAGCAGTACGCCGCCTTTTACGTCGCCGCCTAAAACGCCGCCCTGGATCGCAGCACCTACTGCTACGCACTCATCCGGGTTGATGCCTTTGAACGGCTCTTTGCCCATAACGCGTTTAACAGCATCCTGAACAGCCGGGATACGGGTGGAACCGCCGACTAACAGAACTTTGTGGATATCGTTCGGGGTCAGACCTGCGTCGGATAATGCCTGGCGAACCGGACCTAAGGTAGCTTCTACTAAGTCATTGGTCAGCTCGTTGAATTTAGCGCGGGTCAGGGTTAAGTCTAAGTGTTTCGGGCCGGTAGCATCAGCGGTGATGAACGGCTGGTTGATGGAAGCGGAGGTTAAGCCGGACAGATCGATTTTTGCTTTCTCTGCTGCGTCTTTTAATCTCTGCATTGCCATTTTATCGCCGGACAGATCGATGCCTTCCTGAGCTTTGAACTCGGAAACGATCCAGTTGATAACGCGCTGGTCGAAGTCGTCACCGCCCAAACGGTTGTTACCTGCGGTAGCTAAAACTTCCTGTACGCCGTCGCCCATATCGATGATGGAAACGTCGAAGGTACCGCCGCCTAAGTCATATACCATGATGGTCTGCTCTTCTTCTTTATCAACACCGTATGCTAAAGCTGCTGCGGTCGGCTCGTTGATGATACGTTTAACATCTAAGCCTGCGATGGTGCCTGCATCTTTGGTAGCCTGACGCTGTGCGTCGTTGAAGTATGCCGGAACGGTGATAACAGCCTCGGTGACGGTCTCACCCAGATATGCCTCTGCGTCCTGTTTTAATTTGGTCAAGATCATTGCAGAGATCTGCTGCGGGGTGTAGCCTTTGCCGTCGATGTTTACGCTGTAGTTGTCGCCCATGTGACGTTTGATAGAGCTGATGGTTTTATCCGGGTTGGTGATTGCCTGGTTTTTTGCAACCTTACCTACCAGACGGTCGCCGTTTTTTGCAAAACCGACAACACTCGGGGTGGTGCGCATACCTTCCGGATTGGTGATTACGGTCGGCTCGCCGTTCTCGATAACAGCGACGCAAGAGTTGGTAGTACCTAAGTCAATACCGATAATTTTTCCCATTGTTATTTCTCCTTCCGCGGAGCATTTTCGCTCCGGTTATATACATTTGAATGAGGTTACCCTCATTATTGAATACTTACTTGAATGCAGCGTTTCACTGCGTTAACTAAAATCACGAACAAAGTTTCTTGTTCGTATCATAAACCCGGTGGCGACGTATCCGGTACGAACCGCCGGACAATAGCAACCGTCAGGTTGCGGCTGTCCTCGGGGTATCAATTCCCCGCGCTGTTCCATGAGCCACTGCGTGGGCTCTGGAGGTACTCCGGTCACGGATTGGCAACCACTACCATTGCCGGTCTTAATACCTTGTCACCGAGCTTGTAGCCGGTCTGGTAAACCTGACATACGGTGTTCTCGCCAAACTCCTCGTTTGCGACCCGCGATACCGCATTGTGGAAATTCGGATCAAACTCAGAGTCGACACCCGGGATCTCTTCAACGCCGAGGTCTGCAAGGATCGCTTTGAATCTGTCTGCGATCATCACAACACCTTTATAGAATGCCTCATCCGCAGTCTGGGTCTTGAGCGCCTGCTCGAAGATATCCAGTACCGGGAAGATCTTTGCTACGGTGTCGCCTTTTGCATAATCGTATAAAGCTTCCTTCTCGCGTGCGGTACGTTTTTTGAAGTTATCAAACTCCGCATACTGACGAAGTACCTTCTCGTTTAATTCTTTGTTTTCCTTCTCGAGTTTTTCGATCAGAAGCTCGGTTTCGGTCTTTTCCGGTGCGGTCTCAGCGGTTTCATCCGCTTCCTCTGCAGCAGTTTCGACCTCCTCGAGCACGATCTCCTGCTCGTTTTCGGTTTTCTTAGCCATGGTTAATGTTCATCCTCTCCATTTTGCAGCGTGTTCTGCGCGGATATCTCACCGAGCAGACGGGTCACGCTATCTGAAATGCATCCGATATACGGGATGACCTTCGCGTAATTGATACGAAGCGGTCCGATAACACCGAATTTTCCGGCCTTATGACCGCCCACGCTGAAGTGCGATACGATCATGCTGGAATTCGATATGGCAAAGCTGCCTTCCTCCTTGCCGAATACGATCGAGATATCCTCGGTCGCATGCTCGAGCACACGGATCAACTGATCTCTCTGTGCCAAAAGCTGCAGCGCCTGGGTGGTTTCGATCTGTCCGTCGGATAACAGCTTCTGCTCACCGGTCAGTCTGACATACTGTGCGGATAAGTCCTCGCTCATCTCGTGCACTGCGTGCAGCAGCGGGGAGAGCGAGAGCATATATGAGCCGAGTGCTAAACCAAGCTCATCCATCGCCGCATCGGTCAGCTCATCCGGGTTGACACCCTGCAGATGCTGATTGATAAAGCCGCGGAAATAATCCAGCTGCTCCGGCGCGATGTCAAATTCCAGTCGGCAGATCTTGTTCTTGACCGAACCGAGCGAAGTGATCATCAGTAAGGCATAGACTCTGTGTCCCGCAGGAATGACCTCGACCTTGGTGATGACCGAGATCTGCGGCAGCGTTCCGGTGTTGACCGCCGTTAAACCGGTCAGCTCCGACAGCACCGCAACGGCATTGTCGATCACCGCATCCGCGGTGTAGCTGTCTTTTCCGATCATCGAATCGATCAAGCGCCTCTCCTCATCGGTGATCTGCTCCGGCTGCATCAATTCGTTGATGTAGTAGCGGTAACCGATGTAGGAAGGTACCCTTCCCGCCGAAGTGTGCGGCTGCTCCAAATATCCCAGCCGCTCCAAAAGCGCCATGTCATTTCGGATGGTCGCGGAGGAAACATTCAAACGCTGCTCGAGCAGCATCTGCTGCACAAATTTCGAACCGACCGGCTCGCCTTGGCGGATGTACTCATCTACTACGATCTTTAAGATCGCACGCTTTCTGAGGTCCAATCCCTTTTGCATCCTTCCGCCTCCCTTTTCTCCGTTTCGTATTTAGCACTCTATATCCCTGAGTGCTAAATATAATATACCCTATTTTCCGCAAAAAGTCAATAGGCAAATATTTCGAAACTTTAAATTATCATTTTTCCAATTGTGAAGTCGTTACAAAAGGTGCATCTGCTTGACGAAGTCTGAATTCCTTAGTATAATAAGTATAACCGATCTTCCGAAATATAAAGGAGATTTCATGAAACACAAAAACATCATAAAAACAGCCGGTGCTGTGCTAAGCGGACTGCTGATTGTTAATCTGCTGTCTGCGGGCATCTACACGCTGCCGGCAAAATACAGCGTTCCGGGCAAAGCCACCCCCGAAGTCTGGGAGAGCAATTCTCTTGTCATCCTCGGCACCGAAGGCTATGCGATAAACCGCACCGACCAAAACGGCTACAACAATCCGGACGGTATCCTGGACGGGGATCATGCTTTGGCACTCGGCTCCTCCCACACGCAGGCTTTCAATGTTTCCCGCAAGGAAAACTACTGCAGCATCTATAACGAATATGCCAAAGAGCTGCAAAAGCCGCTGCTTTACAATGTCGGCATGGATGCCAATAACTTTGCGGATATCGTCAAGCATTTCCCCGCTGCCGCAGAACAATTCCCCGATGCGAAATATTTCGTCATCGAGACCCCGTACTTCATTTTCGGAGAAAATGAATTGACCGATGCGCTGCAGACGGTGGAGTATCGGGAAAGTACACCGAAAACTTTCACCCAAAAGATTTACGGCTTCATCCAATCGATGCCGCTTGCAAGACT
>JBGUUN010000140.1:0-5365 GCA_045133555.1 Oscillospiraceae bacterium | reverse complement strand
GAACTGGATATGCCGGTGCTGATCCATATCTCCACCGCCATCGGCAATAGCTACGGCATCGTGGATGATCTCGGTCTGCCGCGCATCGAGCGTATGCTCAAAAAATTCCCGAAACTGAAAGTCATCGGTCACTCCCAGGCATTCTGGAGCGAGATCTCCGGCGATAATAACGAGGAGATCCGTGCGAAAAATACCAAAGCACCGGTCGTGCCGGGCGGCAGGATCACCGAACTGATGCGTAAATATCCGAATCTGTACTGTGACCTCTCCGCAAACAGCGGTATGATCGCTATGACCCGCGATGAGGAACACGCAGCTGCATTTATGACCGAGTTTGCCGATCGTATCTACTACGGCTGTGATATCTGCGCACCGGGCAATACCCAGTCCTATCATTTGAATGACCTGCTGGATCGCTTGAGCGACAGCGGTATGATCTCGGAAGAAACCCTGCGTAAGATCTGCTATGAAAACGCTGAAAAACTGTTAAAATAAAGGAGTATCCTATATGGCTGCAAGAGATGAAAAACTGGCATTGCTGGGCGGTGTGCCGTACCTGCAGAATCCGCCGGAAGAATTGACCAAATGGCCGATCATCACCAAAGAGGATGAGGACGCAATTTTGGATGTCGTTCGCAATAACGCATTCTCCGGCACCGATATCACCCGTAAATTCGAAAAAGAGTTCTCCGATTGGATCGGCAGAGAATTCTGCCTTGCTTACTGCAACGGTACCATGAGCGTTACCGCAGCATTGTTTGCGATCGGTCTGGGTGCAGGCGATGAGATCATCTGCCCGACAAAGACTTATTGGGCAAGCATCACCCAGGCACTTTCCTTTGGTGCTGTCCCGGTATTCTGCAATATCACCGAGGATTTCGTTATTGACCCGGATGATATCGAACGCTGCATCACCGAGAAAACCAAAGCGATCATGGTCGTACATTACTGCGCATATCCGTGCGATATGGACCGTATCATGGCGATCGCAAAGAAACATAACCTGATGGTCATCGAGGACGTTTCCCACGCACAGGGCGGTCTGTATAAAGGCAAAAAGCTCGGCACCTTCGGCGATATCGCTGCAATGAGCTTAATGAGCATGAAATCCTTTGCAGCAGGCGAGCTGGGCGTTGTCGTTACCGATAACCGTAAACTGTATGAGCGCGCGATCGCATTCGCACATTATGAGCGCAACAGCCCGGATTTCATCTTCGAGGATGAGGATATGATGCGCTACCCGGGTATCGCTTTGGGCGGTATGAAGGGCAGAGCAAATCAGGTCTGCACCGCTATGGCACGCGTACAGCTCAAATACTACGATGAGCGAATCGTAGAGATCCGTAAAGCAATGAACTACCTGTATGACCTGCTCGAGGGTCAGCCGGGCTTGCATCTCATCCGCGTGGATGAGTCCACCGGCTCGAATATGGCTGCATTCTATAACCCGCTGTTTGGCTATAAACCGGAAGAACTGCACGGTCTGTCCTCCAAGAAATTCTGTGAGGCACTGCGCGCAGAGGGTATCGATAAGATCTGGGAAGGCGGTAACTTCTGCCTGCATACCCACCGTATTTTCCGTGACTGCGATCTGTATCATATCGGTAAACCGTCGAGAATCGCATTCGCTGACCGTGATGTCAGAGAGGACGATCAGCTTTGCGAGAAATCCGCAGATATGTGCTGCTTAAACGCACCGTGGATCAAAAAGTTCGATAAAGAATGGATCGAACAGTATGCCGATGCGATCAAGAAGGTCATCCGTCTGCATGAGGATCTGCTGCCGTACGATACCGATAAACGTCAGGGCGGCCGCTGGTACGGAAACGAGAACCTGTAATATTAAAGTGAAAAGTTAAAAGTGAAAAGTTAAAAGTGTAAAGTATAAAGTATAAAGTGTAAAGAACCCTGCTTGCGGCGGTATCCATTTGCCAAGAACATTGTAATCTGCCGTACCGCAAGCAAGGTATCTGCTGAAAAGTCTGCACCGGATCGGGGAAGAAATCTGATTCGGAAATTTTCGTTGGAAAATTTTCGTCGCACAAAGATAAAAGGCGAGCAGAAAATGCGCGTTTTTGGTTTCTTTTGCCGCGCAAGACAAAAGGATGGGCCATGTATGAGGGAAAAAACTCATCGGAGGCTGTGACCGTACGGTCACAGTCCTCTACAGATGCAAATGCTTGCATTTGCATCATGCGGCATCTGAGCATTCGACAAAAGTTAATCATTTTATTCCAATAAAAAATAAAAGGTGATACTATGCTTTATCAGCCAAAAGATCTATTGCCGTATGCACATGGCTGCATCGGCCTGTCGCGGTATGAAGAAAGAGATTTTTTCTCCCGCTTTGATGAAAAACAGATCGCATATTATTCCGCAGAACATGAAGATTTTGATCTGCGTGCACATTCTTCCTCCGGTACCCGTATTAAATTTGTGACCGCACAGCGGGAGATATCCTTCCTTTACCGCATCGCAGCACATAATGTCTGGGTGCAGGACGGCATCGATATTTTAGAAAACGGTGAGCGTATGGCGTACTATCCGCCCAATCTGACCAAGGAGGAAACAAAGGTCAGCTATACCCGTAAGGCAGACGGTCCGTCCGAGATCGAGATCTGTCTGCCAAACGGTGAGATCTTTCTTCCGTATGATTTTGATCTGGGCGAGATCACACCGGTACCGCGAAAAGAGAAGTTTATCCTGTTTTACGGTGATTCGGTCGTGCATTCCTGTCATACCAAGAATCCGTCCTACGGTTGGGCAAGAATGATCGCAGATGAATTTGAAGCCGAGTACCTAAACCGCGGTGTCGGTGCATATTCCTTTGATGTTGGCAGCCTGCCGGAGAAACCGGATTTTTCGCCGGATCTGGTGTTCATCGAGTACGGTCAGAACGATATGTGTCACTACGAGACCACCGAGGATGGCATGGCGGCGGCGGATGCGTACTTTGCAAAGATCAAGAGCCTTTACCCGAACGCAAAATTTTTGTTTATCACCCCGGACTTTGTCGGCCCGGACGGCTCCAACGAAAAGGAACGTCAGGTGATGCCGGAATATTGCGAAGGATACCGTAGACTCTGCGAAAAATATAATATCCCGCTGCTGGAAGGCAGTGAGATGATGGATTACGATCATGAGAACTATTGCTCCGATCTGGTGCATTTTTCCGAGCAGGGAATTGCGCTGTTTGCCAAGAATCTGATCGCGGAAATCAAAGAAAGAAATCTGATTTGACAAAATCCCCCTTTTGCGCTATACTGGTATTGTCCGAAGAACGGACACAGAGAAAGAGCATAGGGGGATTTTTATGTTATTACAGGAAAATTATGTTTTGTCCAACGGTAACCCGATTCCAAAAATCGCATTGGGTACCTGGCAGGTCAAAGGCGATGATGTTGTGTTCGCTGTAAAGACCGCGATCAAACTCGGCTACCGCCATATCGATACCGCTGCCGCATACGGCAACGAAAAAGAGGTCGCTCTCGGTATCAAGGAAAGCGGTGTGGCACGTGAAGAGATCTATATCACCACCAAGATCCCGGCAGAGATCAAATCCTATGAGGGTGCAAAACAGTCCATCGAGGATTCGCTGCGTTATCTTGACACCGATTATATCGATCTGATGCTGATCCACTGCCCGCAGCCGTGGGATGTATTCAACGAGCCGGATGCGTATAAGTACTATGACGAGAACGTTGCTGTCTGGAGAGCAATGGAGGAGGCATACGAGGCAGGCAAATTAAAAGCCATTGGTATCTCCAACTTCCGTATCCCGGATATGGAAAATCTCTTAAAACACGTCAAGATCCGTCCGCACGCAAACCAGATCTCCATCCATATCGGACGTACCCCGATGGATTGGATCGAATACTGCAAGAAAGAGGATATGCTGGTCATGTCCTATGCACCGAATGCGACCGGTATCTTAGCCAACGATAAGCGCGTCTGCGCAATGGCTGAGAAGTACGGTGTATCGGTACCGCAGCTGGGCTCCCGCTATAACCTGCAGCTTGGCACCTTGCCGCTGCCGCGTTCGAAACAGGAAGCACACATCAAAGAAAATGCCGCACTCGATCACTTTACCATCACCGATGAGGATATGGCATATCTGATCTCGCTGGTCGAATGATCATAAAAAAATCCGTCTGCTTTTTGCAGGCGGATTTTCGTTTATTCCCGTACCAGTCGCGTAAGTCCGTTTACCAGTAATTCGATGTTTTTCGCTTCGCAGACGGTGTCTTTTTTGGTGTGGATGCGGTTCATGTAGTAACCGCAGAATTTGTTTTTCTTAAAGGCCGCAACACCGATGCCGCGTTTGAAATTGCTTTGATCGGATGGATAGAGGGTGCGTTCGGCAGATTCAAAGTGAATTTGCTTGCCGTTTTCCGAAATAAACGCCGCTTCGAGTGCCGGTTTGCAGTCGTTTCCCTTTTTGGGCAGGATGATCAGAATGTCATCACCCTCTCCCACACAGTCGAAGTTGATGACCGGGACGTGCTTTTTGACCGATTTGTGCTTGGATGCAAAGGAACTCGAGCCGAATAATCCCATTTCCTCTAAGTCAAACAGCACGATACAGCAGTTTTCCCGGATCTTTTCATCCTGCAGTGCTTCGAGCAGGGTGATCACACCCGAGGTGTTGTCATTTGCGGTGTGCTTGTTCGGCTTTCCGATGAACATCCAGGAAAAGCAAAAGATGAGTACCGCAAAATAAGCGAAGGAAAATACCTCACTGCTTTCGAAAATCAGCGATAAAAGCAGCGAGATACCGCACATTACCGCAAAAACGCAAAGGCAGATCAGCAGCATAAAGCCGATGTAAACCGCCATATTTTTCGGCGTTAAGAAGTTGGGGAAGGGCAAAACAGGTGCCGTATCATAATGTGCGGTCAGGATGTATTTTGCCGTGTTCGGATCGCCGAAGATCAGATTGCGTCCGCCGAAAATCGTTTTCTCGATTTTCATCTTATACGGCAGCTCTGCTTTCAGCAGCTCAATAAAAGCCTTTTTCTGGCTGCTTCTCATGCGTACCTGATAAGAATCTAAAATTTTGTGCGACAGTGCGTTCATGTCATCGCCCCCTTATTCCATCAGTATAGCATATCGCTGTCGAAAAAGCAAGAAAAACCGACCTGCCGTTAACAGGTCGGTTTGCTGTTATAACTGATGCTCGGTACGGCGCAGGATCTCATTTTGGATGTCTTTGCTCAGTAAAACAAAGTTGTCCGAGAATCCGCCGACGCGTACGATGATGTCTTTGTGTTTCTCCGGCTCTTTCAGCGCATCGCGTAAGGTCTGCGGGTCAACCACATTGACCTGAAGCTGATTGCCGCCCTGTGCGAAATAAACCCGGAATAAC
>JBGUUN010000139.1:0-27510 GCA_045133555.1 Oscillospiraceae bacterium | reverse complement strand
GAAGAAAAAGAGGCAAAACTGCGGATCAGCTATTATCGCGGTGCGGCAATGCGCGTCAGCGTAGACGGCAAGGATGCGGGTATGGTGGTATATCCGCCGTATGATGCAAACCTTGGTGTACTCTCTGCCGGCAAGCATACTGTCGAGGTCACTCTGTACGGTCACCGCTTCAACGGATTCGGTGCGGTGCATAACTGCAACCGTCTGGAAAACTGGCACGGTCCGGGCGCATGGCGTACGGAAGGCGACAGTTTCAGCTATGAGTATCAGCTCAAAGAAGTAGGTATCTTAAAGGCACCGGTGGTGTCGTTTGATAAATAAAAGGGGGATTATTATGAAAGAAATTTACGAGATCGATCCGAATTTTGCGATCGTGGAGCATATCGAGCAGCCGGGACTTGTCTGGCATGAAACAAATGAAGAAGGTTTTACCATTTACGGCCTGGAGGAAAGCGGCTTGGCAATGAATCCGCAGGTATACCGCCGTATTCCGAGAGAGGTGGCAGAGCAGACCAGTGAAGGTGTACTGGGATTGCATGATAATACCGCAGGCGGCAGAGTTCGTTTTATGACCGATTCTCCGTATGTTGCGATCCGTGTGACCTACCGTTGGCTTTGCGATATGCCGCATATGCCGCTGACCGGTTCGAGTGCATTTGACCTGTATCAGACCGATGAAAACGGATGCAATTATATTAAGACCTTTACTCCGCCGTGGAATCCGCAGGCACGCAAAAACGGTTATGAAGCGATCTACCGCATGAAAGAAGGTCAGATGCGCGATCTGACCATCAATTTCCCGTTGTATAACAGTGTGGAGAGCTTACAGATCGGTCTGGCGGAAGATGCTGTGATCGAAAAAGCACCGGGCTACCGTCTGCCGGATCCGGTTGTTTACTACGGCTCCTCCATCACCCAGGGAGGATGCGCTTCCAGACCGGGCAATGCATATCAGGGCTTTGTATCCAGAGCACTTGACCTTGATCAGATCAACCTTGGATTCTCCGGCAGCGGCAGAGGTGAGCCGGTTATGGCGGATCATATCGCTTCGCTGAAAATGTGTGCATTTGTACTCGACTACGATCATAACGCTCCGGATCCGGAACATCTGGAAAAGACCCACTATCCGTTATATAAGAAGGTAAGAGACGCACATCCGGACATTCCGATCCTGTGTGTTTCCCGTCCGAACTATGACTTTTCCAATGAACCGGCGGATGCAATGCGTGATGTGATCCGTGCGACCGTAGAGCGTGCCGTTGAGGAAGGCGATAAGAATATCCGCTTCTTGGACGGCGAGACCTTGTTCGGTACCGACTTCAGACGTGACTGTACCGTAGACGGTGCGCACCCGAATGACCTGGGATTCTACCGTATGGCAAAAGCCATGATCCCGATTTTAAAGGAAATGCTTGAACTTTGAAAAAATAGCTAAAAGACGCACCGTCATCAAGGTGTGAACGGTGCGTCTTTTACGAAAATAAAAAAACCTCTTGACATACAAGAGGAGTTGTGATAACATATTATAATGTATCAAAATGCTGTGTTGTGACCTTCGTCACACAATTACAGTATAACATACATTTTAGAAAAGTGCAAGTGTTTTTTGAAAAAATCAAATCCGACACAGCAGGTTTCTAAATGCGAATTCATCCTTCCGACATCACAGTGACGGTCCTTCATGCTTTTTTAAGAAAGAAGATCAAGGATCGGTTTTGTGCTGTCAAGAAGGCCGTTTCAGAGATATATCAAGAGAATGGAGTGGATATGCCAATGGTAGTGGAAAAGCCAATGTCTGCGGAAAACCAGGTTTTCGACCACGTTGACGGTGTTCATGTAACCGACGTGCAGTACGGCAGCCGTACCCGCAAAAGCTTTGCTAAAATCAACGAAGTCTTAGAAACCCCTAATCTGATTGAAGTTCAGAAAGAATCTTATGAGTGGTTCATCACCAAAGGTCTGCAGGAGGTTTTTGAGGAGATTTCCGAGATCACCGATTTTAACGGTAAATTGGTGTTAGACTTTATCGGCTTCAAATTGGAAAAGACCCCGAAATACACCATCGAGCAGTGTAAAAAACGCGACACCACCTATGAGGCGCCGCTGCGTGTAACCGCAAGACTGCAGAATAAGGAGACCGGTGAAGTTAAAACCGAGTCTGTCTTTATGGGTAACTTCCCGCTGATGACCGACAGTGGTACCTTTGTATTCAACGGTGCTGAGCGTGTTATCGTTTCCCAGCTTGTTCGTTCGCCGGGCGTCTACTTCAGCGAGACCTACGATAAAAACGGTAAGAAGTTATATACTTCCACCATCAACCCGAACCGCGGTGCATGGTTAGAGTATGAGACTGACTCCAATGACTTCTTCCAGGTTCGTATCGATAAGAACAGAAAGCTGCCGATCACCGTACTGATCAAAGCGCTCTTAATGCTGCGTGATGACGTATCTGTTGAGGACTTAAATGCAGATTATACCGCTGCTATGACCAACAACATCGGTTCCGTTGATGAGATCCATCAGATCTTCAACGTAATGGATGAAAACGGCAACTATCTGGAAGATCACCTGATCGATGCTACCCTTTTAAATAAAGATACCACCAAAAACGGTGAGGAAGCACTGCAGGAGATCTACCGTAAACTGCGTCCGGGTGAGCCGCCGACCATCGAGAGTGCTGTTAAGCACATCGTACCGCTGCTGTTCGATCCGCACAGATACGATCTTTCCCGCGTAGGCCGTTATAAATACAACAAGAAACTGGCAATTGCTTCCCGTATCAAAGGCCACGTTTTAGCACGCGATGTTATCAATGAAGAGACCGGTGAGGTTTTAGCTCTTGCAGGCGAGCGCATCTCCGCTGATAAAGCAGAAGAGATCCAGCGCTGCGGTATCTCCACCGTTTACCTGACCGTACTCGATCCGAATGACTTAAATCCGGATTCCGATCACAAACGAGTTATCAAAGTTTTCTCCAACGGCATGGTCAACATCGAAGATTTCATCGAGATCAGCGCTGAAGAGAAAGCAGAGTGCGGCATTAACGAGATGGTACGTCTGTCCATCTTAAAAGAGATCATGGCAGAAGCAGGCGACGATCACGAGACCTTAATCCGTCTTGTTAAAGACAGAGCAGTCGAGCTGATCCCGCGTATCGTTATCATCGACGATATCTTTGCTTCCATCAACTACCTGTCCAACCTGTGCTATGAGGTTGGTACCGTAGACGATATCGACCACTTAGGTAACCGTCGTATCCGTTCTGTCGGTGAGCTTCTGCAGAACCAGTTCCGCATCGGCTTTACCCGTATGGAGCGCGTTATCAAAGAGAAGATGTCCTTACAGTCCCAGGAGAACGGTGAGAACATCACACCGACTTCTCTGATCAACATCCGCCCGATCACCGCGGCAATCAGAGAGTTCTTCGGTTCTTCTCCGCTGTCCCAGTTCATGGATCAGAACAACCCGCTGGCTGAGCTGACCCATAAACGTCGTCTCTCCGCATTAGGTCCGGGCGGTCTGTCCCGTGACCGTGCAGGCTTCGAAGTTCGTGACGTTCACTACACCCATTACGGCCGTATGTGTCCGATCGAGACTCCGGAGGGTCCGAACATCGGTCTGATCTCTTATTTAGCAACCTTCGCAAGAATCAATGAGTACGGTTTCGTTGAGGCTCCGTACCGTAAAGTAGATAAAGAAACCGGCAGAATCCTCGATGAGGTTGTTTACATGCCGGCAGACGTTGAGGACAACTACATTGTCGCTCAGGCAAACGAACCGCTGACCGAAGAAGGCACCTTTGCACGTAAGAAAGTAAACGCACGTTACCGTGACGAGATCCTCGAGATCGAGCGCGAGAAGGTCGATTACATGGACGTTTCTCCGAAGATGGTAGTATCCATTGCAACCGCAATGATCCCGTTCCTCGAGAACGACGACGCAAACCGTGCACTGATGGGTGCAAACATGCAGCGTCAGGCAGTTCCGCTGTTAAAAGCACAGGCTCCGATCGTTGGTACCGGTATGGAATACAAAGCCGGTGTTGACTCCGGTGCAGTCGTAGTTTCCAGACACAACGGTGTTGTAGCACGTGTTTCCGCTGATGAGGTCGTATTAGACGTTGACGGCGAGAAAGTCACCTATGACATGATCAAGTTCTTACGTTCCAACCAGGGTACTTGTATCAACCAGAAACCGATCGTCAAGAAAGGCCAGATCATCAAGGTCGGTGATGTTCTTGCAGACGGTCCGTCTACCGACGGCGGTGAGATCTCCTTAGGTAAGAACGCATTGATCGGCTTCATGACCTGGGAAGGTTATAACTACGAGGACGCAGTTTTGATCAATGAGAAACTCGTTCGCGATGACGTATACACCTCGATTCACATCGAGGAGCATAAGATCGAGGCTCGCGATACCAAGCTCGGACCGGAGGAGATCACCCGTGAGATCCCGAATGTCGGTGCAGAAGCTCTCGCAAACCTTGACGAGCACGGTATTATCCGTATCGGTGCTGAGGTTCGCTCCGGTGATATCTTAGTCGGTAAGGTTACCCCGAAAGGTGAGACCGAGCTGACCGCAGAGGAAAAATTACTGCGTGCGATCTTCGGTGAGAAGGCAAGAGAGGTAAGAGATACTTCTCTGCGTGTACCGCACGGTGAATACGGTATCGTTGTTGATGTTCAGGTACTGACCCGCGACAACACCAATACCGATGAGCTGGGCGCAGGTGTCAACGAAGTTATCCGCTGCTACATCGCACAGAAGAGAAAACTCTCTGTCGGTGACAAGATGGCAGGCCGTCACGGTAACAAGGGTGTTGTTTCCCGTATTTTACCGATGGAGGATATGCCGTTCTTACCGGATGGTACTCCGCTGGACATCGTATTAAACCCGCTGGGCGTTCCGTCCCGAATGAACATCGGACAGGTACTGGAAGTTAACTTAGCTTATGCATGTAAAGCATTGGGCTGGCATATCGCTACTCCGGTATTCGACGGCGCACATGAGGCTGACATCCGCAAGATGTTGGCTGCAACCGGCAAACGTGAAGACGGTAAAACTTTCGTATATGACGGCCGTACCGGTGAGCGTTTCGACAACCCGGTAACCGTTGGTTATATGTACTACCTTAAACTCCATCATCTGGTTGATGATAAGATCCATGCACGTTCCATCGGTCCGTACTCGATGGTCACCCAGCAGCCGCTCGGCGGTAAAGCACAGTTCGGTGGTCAGCGTTTCGGTGAGATGGAGGTATGGGCACTGGAAGCATACGGTGCAGCATACACCCTGCAGGAGATCTTAACCGTTAAGTCCGACGACGTTGAAGGCCGTGTCAAGACCTACGAGGCAATCGTTAAAGGTCAGAACGTACCGACTCCGGGTGTTCCGGAATCCTTCAAGGTCCTGATCAAAGAGCTGCAGTCTCTGGGTCTGGATATGCGTGTACTGGATGAGGAAGGTGCAGAGATCGATCTGACCAATCATTACGACGATGATGATACCGGTTTAGGCGATCACAGCATGCAGATGGAGCTGGTCGATGATAAAGCATACGACGGCTTCACCGTAACCGACGCTGATGAAAACGAGATCACCGATGATTTATCTTCCGATGAAGATGGTCTGCTCGGTTTAGATCTTGATGGTGACAGCTATCAGTTTGATGCGATGGATGATTTTGGTGAGTAATCGAAAACGGGTCTTTCCGCTGTAATAAGCGGAAAGACCGGTACAAAACCATTGGATCACACACTAATTCCCGAAACTCTGATAAAAGAGCTTCGGTTCATGATAAAGGAGCGATAATTCGTGGAGTTTACAACTTTTGATTCGATCAAAATCGGACTTGCTTCTCCGCAGCAGATCAGAGAATGGTCTTTCGGTGAGGTTACCAAGCCGGAAACGATCAACTATCGTACCCTGAAACCGGAACGTGACGGCCTGTTCTGTGAAAGAATCTTTGGCCCGATGAAGGACTGGGAATGTAACTGCGGTAAATACAAACGCATCAAATACAAAGGTAAAAAGTGTGAAAAGTGCGGCGTTCAGGTTACCCGTGCAAAGGTAAGACGTGAGAGAATGGGTCACATCGATCTGGCGACTCCGGTTTCTCATATCTGGTACTTCAAAGGTATCCCGTCTAAAATGGGTCTGCTTTTGAACATCACCCCGCGCCGTCTGGAAGAGGTATTATACTTCTCCAAATATATCGTACTGGATCCGGGCATCACTGCACTGGAAAAATGCAGCCTGCTGACCGAGAAAGAGTACAGCGAAAACTTTGAGATCTACGGCGACAAATTCCGTGTAGGTATCGGCGCTGAGGCAATCAAAGAGTTATTGGTTGATTTACAGCTGACCGCAGCAGGTCAGGCATTCGCAATGCAGGTAAGAAAAACCATTTCTCAGATGCGTGATCTCAACGATATGGTAGATTACATCGAAGAGATGACCGAGGCAGTTGCTGAGGACGGCAATCTTCTGGATGATATCATCGTTGACACCCAGGCTCGTATCGACGATCTGCATGAGCGTATGGGCACCGACGAAGAGGATGAGGAAGAATTAAAGAAAGAGCTGGAAGTTTGCGAACTGTACCACAAATGTGCGAAGGAAGCAAAAGCAACCCTGCTGCCGGCAGCAATGACCGACAGAAGAACCGGCTTAAAAGCACTTTCCGATGAGCTGCACGCTGAGCTGGATACCACCGCTCAGGGCCAGAAACGTGTCCGTATCTTAAAGAGACTGGAAGTTGTTGAAGCATTCTTAGCTTCCGGCAACAAACCGGCTTGGATGGTTATGGATGTTGTTCCGGTAATCCCGCCGGATATCCGTCCGCTGGTTCAGCTGGATGGCGGCCGTTTCGCAACCTCCGACTTAAATGACTTATACCGTCGTGTTATCAACAGAAACAACCGTTTAAACCGTCTGCTTGAGCTGTCTGCTCCGGACATCATCGTACGTAACGAAAAACGTATGCTGCAGGAAGCGGTTGACGCTCTGATCGATAACGGCAGACGCGGCAGAGCAGTAACCGGTGCTAACAACCGTGCACTGAAATCTCTGTCCGATATGCTGAAAGGTAAACAGGGTCGTTTCCGTCAGAACTTACTTGGTAAACGTGTTGACTACTCCGGCCGTTCCGTAATCGTTGTTGGTCCGGAACTGAAGATGTATCAGTGCGGTGTACCGAAAGAAATGGCAATCGAGCTGTTCAAACCGTTCGTTATGAAACGCTTAGTCGACACCGGCGCAAGCTTAAATATCAAGAGTGCCCGTAAGATGGTAGAAAACCTGAAACCGGAAGTATGGGATGCACTGGAGGTTGTTATCAAAGACCATCCGGTACTGTTAAACCGTGCTCCGACCCTGCACCGTCTGGGTATTCAGGCATTCGAGCCGATCTTAGTTGAAGGCCGTGCATTAAAACTCCATCCGCTGTCCTGTACCGCATTCAACGCGGACTTCGACGGTGACCAGATGGCAATCCACGTTCCGCTTTCCGCTGAGGCACAGGCAGAGGCAAGATTCTTAATGCTGGCTGCCAACAACATCTTAAAACCGTCTGACGGTAAACCGGTTGCTGTACCGACTCAGGATATGATCTTAGGTTCCTATTATCTGACCTTAGAAAAAGACGGCGAGCCGGGTGAAGGCAAAATTTTCCGCGATGAGAACGAGGCACTGATGGCTTATCAGGCTGGTCTGATCACTCTGCACAGCAAGATCAAGGTCAGAAGAACCGGCATTGTAAACGGCAAAGAGTGCACCGGCATCATCGATACCACTATGGGTAAGATCATCTTCAACCGTCCGGTTCCGCAGGATATCGGTTTCATCGACCGTACTGTTCCGGGCAATGAGCTGAAACTTGAGATCGACTTCCTGGTCGGCAAGAAACAGCTTGGTAAGATCATCGATAAATGTATCAAGGCACACGGTACCGTAGTTACCGCTGAGGTACTTGACCAGATCAAAGCACAGGGCTATAAATACTCCACCATTGGTGCTATCACCGTAGCAGTCAGCGACGCTACCATTCCGGAAGCGAAGAAACAGCTGCTTGCAGATGCTGACGATCAGATCGAAGAGATCGTTGAGCAGTATGAAGACGGTTTAATCACCAAGGAAGAGCGTTCCCGCAGCATTACTGAGGTTTGGAACAAGACCACTGAGGCAGTCGGTAAAGCACAGACCGCAAGCATGGATAAGTACAACCCGATCTTTATGATGGCTGACTCCGGTGCGCGTGGTAGTGCTGCTCAGATCCGTCAGCTGGCAGGTATGCGAGGCTTAATCGCAAACACCTCCGGTAAGACCATTGAGATTCCGATTCGTGCAAACTACCGTGAAGGCTTAAACATTCTGGAATACTTCATTTCTTCCCGTGGTGCTCGTAAAGGTCTGGCAGATACCGCACTGCGTACCGCTGACTCGGGTTACCTGACCCGTCGTCTGGTTGACGTATCGCAGGAGGTTATCATCCGTCAGAATGACTGCGGAACCAAACGCGGTTTCGAAGTTGCAGAGATCCGTGAGGGCAATGAGCTCATCGAGGATTTCAAAGAGCGTTTAATCGGCCGTTACCTGCTGGAAGACTTCATTGATGAAGCTACCGGTGAGGTTCTGGTTTCCAATAATGTACTGATGGGCGAGAGCGAAGCAGCGAAAATCGTTGACGCAGGCGCTAAATCGGTACGCATCCGTTCTATCTTGACCTGTGAAGCAAAACGCGGCGTATGTGCTAAGTGCTACGGTGCAAACCTTGCTAACGGTAAAGTTGTTTCGATCGGTGAGGCTGTTGGTGTTATCTCCGCACAGTCCATCGGTGAGCCGGGTACCCAGCTGACCATGCGTACCTTCCATACCGGCGGTATCGCAAGTGCTGAGGATATTACCCAGGGTCTTCCGCGAGTTGAGGAGCTGTTCGAGGCTAGAAAGCCGAAGAACGCTGCTATGATCTCCGAGGTTGCAGGCCGTGTTCACATCGAAGAAGTTAAGAAGAACAAACACATTCACATCCTGACCGAGGACGGTGAGGACAGAGATTACGAGATCCCGTACGGTTACCGTGTAAGAGTACACGAAGACGATGTTATCGCTGCAGGTGCTCCGATGACCGAGGGTTCCATCAACCCGCATGATGTACTGGCTGTTAAAGGTGAGTTAGATGTTCAGAACTATCTGATCACCGAGGTACAGAAAGTATACCGTCTGCAGGGTGTAGATATTAACGATAAACACATCGAGGTTATCGTTCGTCAGATGATGAAGAAGGTAAGAGTTGAGGACGCTGGCGACTCCAATCTGATCGCAGGCACTCAGGTTGACCGTGCTGAAGTATATGCGCAGAACAAACTGATTGCAAAACGCATTGCTGAGGGTGAGGCAAACTTAAGACCGGTTACCTACCAGGCAGTTCTGTTAGGTATCACCAAAGCATCTCTGGCAACCGACAGCTTCTTATCTGCAGCTTCCTTCCAGGAGACCACCCGTGTCCTGACCGAGGCAGCGATCAAAGGCAGTGTTGACCCGCTGCTGGGCCTCAAAGAGAACGTTATCATCGGTAAGCTGATCCCGGCAGGTACCGGTATGGGCTGCTACCGTGATGTAGCGATCCAGGAGGTCAATCCGGTATCCAATGCAGCAGCATCTGTTGCACCGCTGGATGTTTTCGATCACGCAGATGACGAGATGAGCGAATAAGTTTTGATCCTACGATTATGCAGCCTTTGATAAGGCTGCATAATTTTTTTAGATTTTGCATCCCATTATTCTACATTCGAAATGTGTCAAAATCATTGACAAAACATTAAAAGAATGGTATTATATTAGACGTTGGGTTTTATCAGGAAACCCATGTCCGGATGCGAAAGTCGGCGGACGAAAAGCATCCATAAATTTTTATTATTGAAGAAGGAGGTGCGGTATGCCTACTTTTAACCAGCTCGTAAGAAAAGGTCGTTCTGTTCTGGCAACCAAATCCACTGCTCCGGCACTGACTAAAGGTTTCAACTCTATGAAGAAAGTCGAGACCAATCAGAACTCCCCGCAGAAACGTGGCGTTTGTACTGCAGTAAGAACCATGACCCCGAAAAAACCGAACTCTGCACTGAGAAAAATTGCCAGAGTACGTCTGACCAACGGACAGGAAGTTACTTCCTACATTCCGGGTATCGGTCATAACTTACAGGAGCATAGCGTGGTTCTGATCCGTGGCGGTCGTGTTAAAGACCTTCCGGGTTGTCGTTATCACATCATTCGTGGTACCCTGGACGCACAGGGCGTTAACAACAGAAATCAGTCCCGTTCCAAATACGGAGCTAAGCGTCCTAAAGCTGGTGCTGCGAAGAAGAAATAATTACCGTACTTTAATGTTGCCGTGTATGGCTGATAGATGCTTAACTTACAAAGCGGATATCGCCTGACATTGGAACGACGGGAGTTAGCATTCTTTCGAGTACCTATGAATTCATATTATGAAGGAGGGAAGTAAAGTGCCAAGAAGAGGTAGTGTCGCAAAACGTGACGTTTTGCCAGATCCGCTTTACAATTCTAAAATCGTTACTCGTCTGATCAACAACATCATGTTAGATGGTAAAAAAGGTGTTGCTCAGAGAATTGTTTACGATGCATTCGCAATCGTAGAAGAAAAAACCGGTAAACCGGCAATCGAAGTTTTCGAAGAAGCTTTAGAGAACATCATGCCGACCTTAGAGGTTAAAGCTCGCCGTATCGGTGGTGCAACCTATCAGGTTCCGATGGAGGTTAGACCGGAAAGACGTGAGACCTTAGGTTTACGTTGGTTAACCACCTACTCTCGCAATCGTAACGAGAGAACCATGAAAGAAAGACTTGCAAATGAGCTGCTGGATGCATTAAACGGCTTAGGCGGTGCATGCAAGAAGAAAGACGATACTCATAAGATGGCTGAAGCAAACAAAGCATTTGCTCACTTCAGATTCTAATCCACAGTGTTTCGACAGCCCGCTGCGCAGTTTGGTATATTTCGAAGCAATTCGGGGCATACACAATACTGACTGCAGCTGTCTGACCGCTGCATGAACAACGTATAATTCGTTGAAACGCTAAGGAGGAAATTATGCCAAGAGACGTTTCGCTTGAAATGACCCGTAATATTGGTATAATGGCTCACATTGACGCTGGTAAGACCACCACCACTGAGCGTATCCTGTTCTACACCAACAAAATCAGAAAGATTGGTGAGACTCACGAGGGTGCTGCTACTATGGACTGGATGGAGCAGGAGCAGGAGCGTGGTATCACCATTACTTCCGCTGCTACCACCTGTTACTGGAAAGGTCACCGCGTTAACATCATCGACACCCCGGGCCACGTTGACTTTACCGTAGAGGTAGAGCGTTCTTTACGTGTACTGGACGGTTCTGTTACCGTTCTGTGTGCTAAGGGTGGTGTTGAGCCGCAGTCTGAGACCGTATGGCGTCAGGCTGATAAATACCAGGTACCGAGAATGGTTTACGTTAACAAGATGGACATCATGGGTGCTGACTTCTACAACGTAGTCAACATGATGAAAGACCGCTTAAAATGTAATGCTGTTCCGATTCAGCTGCCGATCGGTGCTGAGGATACCTTCAGAGGTATTATCGACCTGATCGAGATGCAGGCTGACATCTACTACGATGACTTAGGTAAAGACATGCGTGTTGAGCCAATTCCGGAAGATATGCTGGACAAAGCTCAGGAATATCACGATGCTTTAATCGAGGCTGTTGCAGAGTTAGACGAAGAGCTGATGATGAAATACCTCGAGGGTGAAGAATTCACCACCGAAGAAATCAAAGCAGTTATCCGTAAAGCTACCATCGCTAACCAGATGGTTCCGGTAGTTTGCGGTACTTCTTATAAAAACAAAGGTGTTCAGAAACTGTTAGACGCAGTAGTTGATTTCATGCCGGCTCCGGTTGACATCCCGGCTATCAAAGGTGTGGATGCAGATACCGGTGAAGAAGTTGAGAAACATTCCTCTGATGAGGAGCCGTTCTCTGCGCTGGCATTCAAGATCGCTACCGACCCGTTCGTTGGTAAACTGTGCTACTTCCGTGTATATTCCGGTAAAGTAGATTCCGGTTCCTACGTACTCAACTCTACTAAAGGTAAAGAAGAGCGTATCGGTCGTATCTTACAGATGCACTCCAACACCCGTACCGATATCGATACCTGCTACGCAGGTGATATCGCAGCTGCTGTTGGCTTAAAACAGACCACTACCGGTGATACTCTGTGTGATGAGAAACATCCGGTAATCTTAGAGTCCATGGAATTCCCGGAACCGGTAATTCAGCTCGCAATCGAGCCGAAAACCAAAGCTGGTCAGGAGAAAATGGGCATCGGCTTAGCTAAACTGGCTGAGGAGGACCCGACCTTCAGAACTTATACTGATGAAGAGACCGGTCAGACCATCATCGCTGGTATGGGTGAGCTGCACTTAGAGATCATCGTTGACCGTCTGCTGCGTGAGTTCAAAGTTGAAGCAAACGTTGGTGCTCCGCAGGTAGCATACAAAGAGACCGTTACCGGTACCGCTAACGTGGATCACAAATACTCCCGTCAGTCCGGTGGTAAAGGTCAGTACGGTCATGTTAAGATCATCGTTGAGCCGAACGAGTCCGGTAAGGGCTATGAGTTCATCAACAACACCGTCGGTGGTTCCATTCCGAAAGAGTATATTCCGGCAGTAGACGCTGGTATCCAGGGTGCAATGCAGGCTGGTGTACAGGCAGGCTATCCGGTAGTTGACGTTAAAGTCACTCTGTACGATGGTTCTTACCATGAGGTTGACTCCTCTGAGATGGCGTTCAAGATTGCTGGTTCCATGGCATTCAAAGAAGCTATGAGAAAAGCAAAACCGGTTATCCTCGAGCCGATCATGCAGGTTGTAGTTGTAGTTCCGGAACAGTACATGGGTGACGTTATCGGTAACTTAAACTCCCGTCGTGGTCAGATCCAGGGTATGGAAGCTCACTACGGCGTAGAAGAGATCAAAGCACTGGTTCCGCTGTCTGAGATGTTCGGTTACTCCAACGACCTGCGTTCCAAGACCCAGGGTCGTGGTCAGTACTCCATGGAGCCGCATAGCTACATCGAAGTACCGAAGAGCATTTCCGAGAAGATCATGTCTGCAAGAAATAAAGACAACTAATTTTCAAATTTTTTGTCAAACCCCTTGCAATTTTCTTCAAAAACTGATACAATAAGAATAGAGCGGGTTTTTAACCCGCTCCATCAATAAAATTTTTTTAGGGAGGTAATTCCAATGGCAAAAGCTAGATTTGAACGTACTAAACCGCACGTTAACATTGGTACCATCGGTCACGTTGACCATGGTAAAACTACTCTGACCGCTGCAATCACCAAATACCTGTCTCTGATGGGCAACGCTGAGTTCAGCGATTACGCTAACATCGACAAAGCTCCGGAAGAGAGAGAGCGTGGTATTACCATTAACACCGCTCACGTTGAGTATCAGACCGCTGCCCGTCACTATGCACACGTTGACTGCCCGGGACATGCTGACTATGTTAAAAACATGATCACCGGTGCTGCTCAGATGGACGGCGCTATCCTGGTTATCGCTTCTACCGATGGCCCGATGGCTCAGACCCGTGAGCACTTACTGTTAGCTCGTCAGGTAGGCGTTCCGTACATCGTTGTATTCATGAACAAAGTTGACCAGGTTGACGACGAAGAGCTGTTAGAGCTGGTTGAGATGGAAGTTCGTGAGACCCTGTCCGAGTACGAATTCCCGGGCGATGACACCCCGATCATCAAAGGTTCCGCATTAATGGCTCTGGAAGCTGGCAACGATCCGTCTGACCCTGCTTACGCTCCGATCAAAGAGTTAATGGATGCAGTTGACGAATACATCCCGACTCCGGACCGTCAGGAAGACCTGCCGTTCTTAATGCCGGTTGAGGACGTATTCACCATCACCGGTCGTGGTACCGTTGCTACCGGCCGTGTTGAGCGTGGTACTTTAAAACTGAACGATACCGTAGAGATCTTAGGTATCCGTGAAGAGAGCAGAACTACCGTAGTTACCGGTATCGAGATGTTCCGTAAACTGTTAGACTCCGCTATGGCTGGTGATAACATCGGCGCATTACTGCGTGGTGTTCAGAGAACCGATATCGAGCGTGGTCAGGTTCTGGCTAAACCGGGCTCTGTTAAACCGCACACCAAATTCGATGGTCAGGTTTACATCCTGAAAAAAGAAGAGGGCGGCCGTCATAAACCGTTCTTCGCTAACTACCGTCCGCAGTTCTACTTCCGTACCACCGACGTTACCGGCGTTATCTCTCTGCCGGAAGGCGTTGAGATGGCTATGCCGGGCGACAACTTAACCATCTCCGTAGAGCTGATCCAGCCGATCGCTATGGAGCAGGGCTTACGTTTCGCTATCCGTGAGGGTGGCCGTACCGTAGGTTCCGGCGTTGTTGCTTCCGTAGAGGACTAATTCTTAACGGTTAGTACGCTTCAAAAGCTAATAAAAACCCGTGTCATTGCTGACACGGGTTTTTTGATTGATCTTTCGATTCATGCAAAAAAAGAGCATCCCAATATGGGATGCTCTTTCGTATTTTACAGATTAGCCAGCTCTGCGTAGTTCTCTTTTAAGCTCGGATAGATCTTGCGGTACAGTGCGTAGTATTTTTCGTACTGCGGGATGTTCTCCTCGATCGGATTCTGGATCTTGTCGGTTTTGATGATCGCATCACAAGCAGCCGGAACGCTTTCATAGATGCCTGCACCTACCATAGCTAAAATAGCAACGCCGAGTGCCGGACCTTCTTTAGAGGAAGCGGTCTTGACCGGGCACTGATATAAGTCTGCGAGCATCTGACGCCATAACGGGGAAGAACCGCCGCCGCCGCAAGCCATCATGTCGCTGACCTCGATGTTCATCTCTTTGCAGATTTCCAGACAGTCGCGTAAGGAGTAGGAAACACCTTCCATGACTGCACGCAGCATCTCTTTTCTGCCGTGGATCGCGGATAAACCGAAGAATACACCGCGTGCTTTTGCATCCAGGTGCGGAGTACGCTCACCCATTAAGTACGGGAGATATAACAGTTTGTCAGCACCGATTGCAACGCTGTCAGCTTCTTTGTCCATTAAGTAGTACGGATCAACCCCCATCTCTTTTGCGGTCTGGATCTCAGCCTGACAGAAATTATCTCTGAACCATTTTAAGGATAAGCCCGCACCCTGGGTAACACCCATGATATGCCAGCAGCCCGGTACAGCACAGCAGAAGGTGTGAACGCGGCCTTTCGGGTCGATCTTCGGAGAATCGGTGTGTGCGAATACAACACCGCTGGTGCCGATGGTGGTGAATGCGCGATTTTCTTTGACAACGCCGGTACCGACTGCAGCAGCAGCATTATCACCGGCACCACCTACAACGATGGTACCTTCCGCCAGACCGGTCAGCGCAGCTGCCTCAGCGGTAACTTTACCGGTGATCTCCGGAGACTCGTAAACTTTTGCCAACATGCTCTTGTCGATATCTAAGATCTCTAACAGCTCGTCAGACCAGCAGCGGTTTGCAACGTCTAAAAGCTGCATACCGGATGCATCCGAAACTTCGGTAGCATATTCACCGGTCAGCATGAAGCGAACATAGTCTTTCGGTAATAAGATGTGACGGCATTTTGCGTAGTTTTCCGGCTCGTGGTTTTTGACCCACATGATCTTGGAAGCGGTGAAGCCCGGAAGTGCCGGGTTTGCGGTGATCTCGATGAGTTTTTCGTAGCCGACTTTCTCGGTGATCTCAGCGCACTCAGCCTCGGTACGGCCGTCACACCAGATGATTGCCGGACGGATCACTTTATTGTCCTCGTCGAGCATAACCAGACCGTGCATCTGACCGGAAATACCGACACCTTTGATATCTTCCGGAGCAATGCCGCTCTCGGTGATAACATTCTTTAAGGTGACGTGTGCGGCATTCCACCAATCCTCCGGTTTCTGCTCCGCATAACCGTTTTTCGGCTGATACAGCGGATATTCCACCGTGCTGGACGCGATAACATTGCCGAGGGTATCAAATAAAACCGTTTTGGTACCGGAAGTACCGAGGTCAACGCCTACAACATACTGTTTTACTGCCATGATTTAATCCTCCTGTGTATCCAATGGATAATGATAACGTAGCTTTACTTCGTTGCGCATTAAGATACTTTTTCCGCTTTCTTCGATGCCGAATACCAGTTTGTCACATAGTGTACGGATCGCCTGAAAGCCCTGCTCATACGGGAGCTGGGAAATGGTTGCTGCCGCTGTGCGGTCAGCAAGCGCTTTTAATACCGGTTCGGTCTCGTCAACCGTAATGACTGTCAAACGATCAGAGCAGCCGGCCTCCTTGATCGCCTGTAAACCGCCTGCGATGCCGCCGGCACAGAAGAAAATGCCGTTTAAGTCCGGTGTTTCCTCCAAAAGCTGTCCAACATACTTTTTAGAAAGCTCATTGTCGTCATCGTTTAAGACGGTATTGCAGCAGATAATGTTCGGATAATCGCGGCTTAGGGTATCGGTAAAGCCTTCCACACGCTGACGGTGACCGGATTGCTTTAAGGAACCCGCTACCACTGCGACCTTCGCAGAGCGGTCATTCGGCGTCATCATACCAAAAAGTCCCGCAGCAATCTGACCGCAGCCGTAATAATCCGCACCGACCGAACAGTATTTTTGGGTCTGCGGAAGATTGGCATTTAAGGTAACGATTGCAACCTTTTTCTCCTGCATTTGATCTAAAAGCGCAAAAACACGTTTATCTGCGATCGGGGTGATGACCAGACCTTCGGTATCCGAATCTAAGATCTCCTGTAAGGTAGCGATCTGTCGAACGATATCGTAGCCTTTGAGCAGCTTGAATTCCAAACGGATGTTGTACTCACGGAATGCAAACTCCGCAGCCTCCATGCCGCGCAGGACATCCTGATAGAACGCATTGCCGCGTGCCTGCAGCAGTACCGTGATCTTGCGGCGCTTTGCACTGGTCGCAAGTGCTTTTGCGGCAGTGTTTGGACGGTAATTGAGCTGTTTGGCGATGGCAAGGATGCGTTTGGCAACCTCGGGATCGATATCCGGACGGCCATGCAATGCGCGGTCGACCGTACCCGGAGATACATTTGCTCTTTCTGCGATCTGTTTGATCGTTACACCCATCGTGGCACCTCCATCCGATACAGCTTTGTATATTCATATTTTATCAAAACAAAGCCCACTTGTCAACACGAGCCATAAAAATCCTGTATCGGACGCGCAAATCTTTTATCACAACGGCATAGGATGTTTAGAACGTCTCCGAAGCACACATACTGCTGCAAAGAATCTATGGAATGAAAAGTGAGGGTTATTATGGCATTTGTGTTGAACGGATTCACGGAAAAAGCAAATCGTGCGGTCGAAATCGCCACTACGCTGGCACAGGATTTGGGGCATCCTTATATCGGAAGCGAACATCTGCTGTACGGATTGGCGTGTGTCAAGGATAGCATTGCGGGGATTTTGCTGCAGGTAAACGGTGTGACATCGCAAGGAATATGGAATAAGATCAGTCAAACTTCCGGCTGCGGTAAAAAGACCAAACTGACGCTTGATGAATGGACACCGCGTGCCAAACGCATCCTGCAAGCGGCAAGCTGCAGGGCTAAAGATCAGGATCGTGCGATGGTCGGAACAGAGGATGTATTTATTTCGATCCTGCAGGACGGCAGTTGTGCGGCAGTGATACTGCTGCAGCAGGAACACGTGAATCTGACGGCATTGCTTGCCGACTGTACCCGTGCAGGAATCCAGTTTTCGCAGCAGATGAAGCATTTGTCTTTCAGGGAAAAGATAGGATTCGACAACGGTATCCCGTATACCTGCGATCTGGTGGCTGCAGCGAAACAGTTTGATCCGGTAATCGGCAGAGAGCAGGAGATCGACCGTGTCATCCGAATCCTTTCCCGCCGCAGCAAGAATAATCCCTGTCTGATCGGTGAGCCGGGTGTCGGTAAAACCGCGATCGCAGAGGGGCTTGCAAAACGGATCGCTTTGGGGGAGGTGCCGTTTCCGATCGGACAAATGCGGCTTTTATCGCTGGATCTGGCGGCGATGTTGGCCGGAGCAAAATATCGCGGTGATTTTGAGGAACGGGTCAAAAATGTGATGGAGCAGGTGGAAAAGGCATCCAATGTGATCCTGTTTGTGGATGAGCTGCATCATATTATCGGAACGGGTGCTGCGGAAGGGGCAATCGATGCGGCAAATATCCTAAAGCCGGCATTGGCACGCGGCAGGATCCGTATCATTGGCGCTACCACATACGAGGAATATCGGCAGAGTATCGAAAAGGACGGTGCGTTGGATCGACGTTTTCAGAAGGTCGAGGTGCATGAGCCGACCCGTGAGCAGGCGGTAAAGATGCTGTTCGGACTCAAAGCGGGGTTTGAGCAGCATCACCGTGTGTCAATCGATACAGCGGCAGTCACAGCGGCGGTGGATGCATCCATCCGTTGTATGTCGGGACGGTATCTGCCGGATAAGGCAATCGATCTGTTGGATGAAGCGGCAGCCAAATGCAGTCTTGCAGGGAAGGGAAATCTGACCGCAGAAGAAGTTTATGCTTTGGCAAGCGATATCACAGGTATTGCGGTTACCCATATACAAAGAGAGCGCGTAAGACTGCTGGGGTTGGAAGCAAAACTGAATGCGTCGGTGATCGGGCAGGAAGAAGCGGTCAGAAAGGTGACCGCTGCGATCAAACGAAGCTACGCGGGATTCAGAGATCCGCACCGTCCGATCGCCTCCTTTTTGTTTCTTGGCGATACCGGTGTAGGGAAAAGCGAGCTTTGCAAATGCCTTGCGGCCGAATTGTTCGATAACAGCGGCAAACACGGATTTTTGAAGCTGGATATGTCTGAATTTATGGAGAAGCACAGTGTATCCCGTCTGATCGGTTCACCGCCGGGATATGTCGGTACCGAAACCGGCGGACAGCTCACCAATGCGATTTCCAAACATCCGCATACCCTGATCCTGCTCGATGAGATCGAAAAGGCACATCCGGATGTGTTTGATCTGCTCTTGCAGATCATGGAGGACGGTGTACTGACCGATGCGACCGGAAAAAGGGTATCCTTCACCGATACAGTGCTGATCATGACATCGAATCTCGGATATAACGAGGTCAAGACGGCCGGATTCGGGCAGCATATGACCGGTGAACAAAATGGGACATGGAAAAAGGCGTTTCGTCCGGAATTGATCGGCAGGTTGGATGAGGTGATCACCTTTGCAGCAATCGGTGGGGGTGTGCGAAAACGCATTCTGGAGCATTTTATCGACGGTTTGGTGCAGCGTGCAAAGCAAAACGGGATCACGGTGTCAGCTGCATCTTCGGTGGTGAATCATCTTCTGACTTTGCCGCAAAAGGACGGAGCTCGCGGAGATCGGAAAAATGTGATCCGTTTTTTGGAAGATCCGCTTGCGGATGCGTGGTGTAAGGGTGAAATCGATGCGGGAGATACGGTCGTTTTGCATTATGAGGCGGGAGAAGGAAAAATCTTAATCGAAAAACGAGCTGTTTTGCCAATATTCTGAATAAAATTTAGTAAAAAATGAAAAAGTACTTGTTTTTTTGTAATTTTCTGATATAATATAGGTATAACTTCCAAATTATCTCCGTGAAAGAAGATTTTGACATAATAACTGGAGGCAGATCAGATGATTACTATTGGAAATGACTGGGATGAATTGCTGAAAGAGGAATATGAAAGAAGTTATTTCAAGCGTTTGATGCGGCAGATCGACTTAAACTATCAAAATTTTACGACCTATCCACAGCGTGAAAATCTGTTCCGCCCGCTGGAATTAACACCGTATGCATCGGTCAAAGTGGTTTTATTGGGACAGGAACCGTATCACACAGGGGATGTTGCGGACGGATTGGCTTTTTCTGCGAAAGATGGTATGCCGATCCCGCCTACTTTAATGAATGTGTTTACCGAATTGCAGGATGATATCGGCTGTCCGATCCCGGAGAGCGGAAGCTTGGAAAAATGGGCAAAGCAGGGCGTTTTGCTGCTCAACAGCGTATTCACTGTGCGTGAAGGCGTTGCCGGATCGGATAAGAATTACGGTTGGGAACAGTATTCCAAGCGGATCTTGCAGTTGATCGATCAGAAGGATGAACCGGTCGCTTTCCTGTTCTGGGGCAACGGTGCAAGGTATAAATCTGCTCTGCTTTCCAATCCGAAACATATTGTGATCGAAAGCTTCCATCCGAGTCCGCTATCTGCCAACCGCGGTTTCTTCGGCTCTAAGCCGTTCTCCAAAGCCAATGCATTCCTGATCGAAAACGGCATCGAACCGATCGATTGGAGTTTATAAGTAAAATGTAAGGTGTATCCGTTGTTTGACGGATACACCTTTTTGCATATTTTCGCCTTGCCGCTCGTATG
The DNA here is from genome assembly GCA_045133555.1 of Oscillospiraceae bacterium. Classification (GTDB taxonomy): domain Bacteria; phylum Bacillota; class Clostridia; order Oscillospirales; family Ruminococcaceae; genus JAHHTP01. The sequence continues at coordinate 7,012 of JBGUUN010000139.1, read as the reverse complement.
ATGATAAAAACAAAGACGGAAGGAAGGCGATACGATGAATACCAAACCGCAGAAAGATGATCTTGCCGCACTCGAAGAATATTACCGCAACAAACTGCTTGAATACAGCAAACGCTCTGCATTAAAGCAGCCTGAAAAAACAAATACAGAGATACCGCCGCAGCAGGTAGAGATGAATCCTAAACCAACACCGAAAACGCAAGAGGAAAAAACGCAGTCTGCAGTTTTGGTGCCTGAGAAAGAGGCAAAGGATTATCAGCAGATCGCAGATTCACTGCATTTTACGCAAAAGAAGACCCCATCCTTTCCCACAGCAGAACGATCGCGTGTACTGCAGCCGCAGACAGCGGTATTGCGTACTGCGTCCATGGTGTCCGCACAGCCTATGTCCGACGGAAAAGGATACATCAGAGTCCATGTGACCACCGCAAGCGGTGCAATACCGATCGCGGATGCGGATGTGATCATTACATCCGCAGAAGGGGATAGGGTAGGATTTATCGAACATCTTGTGACCGATGCCTCCGGCAATACGCCGCTTTCGATGCCGCTGCCCACCGTTTCGGCATCGCTCTCGCAGACACCGTCTGCCGCAGTGCGGCCGTATACTTTCTATCAGGTACAGGTAAAAGCGTCCGGATTTTCGGATTATGTTGCTAAGCAGATACCGGTATTTGACGGCGAGGCATCGGTCATAGAAGCAATGATGCTTCCGCTAGGTGAATCTTGGGAGGTGCAGCGTGGCTGAATTACCGATCATTCCCGAATACATCACCGTTCATCTCGGCAGACCCGATGCGGATGCGGAGAATGTGACGGTTTCCTTTCCGGATTATATCAAAAACGTAGCATCCGGCGAAATCTATCCGACCTGGCCGGAAGCGGCACTTCGTGCCAATATCTTAGCACAGATCTCCTACGCACTCAACCGTGTCTATACCGAATGGTACCGTTCCCGCGGATATAACTTTGATATCACCGGCTCGACACAGTACGATCAGAGCTATGTCAAAAACCGAGAGGTGTTTGACAATATCTCAAAACTGGTGGATGAGATTTTCAACGATTATATCCGCAGACAGGGGAATATCGAACCGCTGTTTGCAGCCTTCTGCAACGGTACGACGGTACGCTGTGACGGTCTTTCCCAATGGGGAACTGTGGGGCTGGCCGAGCAGGGCTATGTCCCTTATGAGATCCTGCAGTACTATTACGGTGATGATATCGATATCGTGTTCGATGCACCGGTTGGAGCTTTACAGGAAAGCTATCCGGGTGTACTACTGCGCTACGGGAACACCTCAGAGGAGGTGCGGCGCATCCAGCTGTGGCTCAATCGCATTTCCCGTAATTTTCCGCAGATACCAAAGATCCCGAATACAAGCGGTACCTTTGACCGTGCGACGGAAGATGCCGTCAAAGCCTTTCAGCGGGATTTTGGTTTGACGGTGGACGGTATCGTCGGTAAAGCGACCTGGTACCGCATCCGCTATATCTATACCAGCGTGAAAAGGCTTGCCGAGCTGACCAGCGAGGGATTAAATTTGGCGGATGTTTCCCGACAGTTTCCCAGAGTGTTGGCATCGGGGGACAGCGGCGATTATGTCAGGGTGATCCAGTACTATCTGGATTATATCTCCCGTTTTTATGACAGCATTCCCGGTGTGGAGATGGATGGCTACTATGGGGAACAGACGCAAAATGCCGTGAGCCAGTTTCAAAAGACATTTGGTCTTGCTGAAGATGGGATCGTGGGCAGAGATACCTGGAATCGGATCTACAGCGTATATCTTTCGCTGATCGATAATGTGACGGTGGAGCAATCTCAGATCCCGCCGTTTGGCGGCATCCAGCTTGCAAACGGTGCAAGCGGTGCGGATGTTTTGCAGCTGCAGCAATGGATCAATGTTCTGGCATCCGCAAACATAGGTGTTTTGGCTGTGGCTGAGGACGGAATTTTCGGAAATGAGACCGAGCAGGCGGTACGTACTCTGCAGCAAATCTACGGCATCACCACCTCTCCCGGCGTGGTCGGCCCGCTGACATGGGAGGTCATCGGCGAGGCGGCATTGGAGTTTTTATTATCCGGTAGGGCAAATGAGGGGCAATTTGCGGGTGTAACGCTGCGAAGGGAGGAATAAAGATGGATCAGAATATCAAAACGCTGCAGCAATATCTGCGTACGCTGCATCTGGTCGATCCGAGCATCCCGCTTGTCAATATTGACGGCATTTATGATGCGAATACCGAAGCCGCTGTTTTGGAATTCCAGCGGAAAAACGGATTGCCGGAAACGGGTGAGACCGATTTTTCGACCTGGGAAGCTTTGCGTACCGCGGCAATGACGGCACAAAAGCTTCTGGAAGCTCCACGCAGTCTGCTGGTTTTTGATAAAGGGGAGCTGCCTTTAAAACCGGGAATGTACGCTGGGGAGATCTATCTGCTGCAGGCATTACTCAATGCGCTCGCGATCCGATATGAGAATCTTGAACGGGTGGATATCACAGGGCGGTATGATGCCAAAACCATGCAGCAGATCGGCAATTTGCAGCGTATTTTCGGAATGAAGGAAAACGGAATTTTGGATCAGCCGCTTTGGGAAAAAATCACGCGGATATGGAAATAGGCGGAATAATGCAAGAAATGTAAACTTAAGCTGAAATTTGGCTATTTACAAAGTTAATAAATTGTTGTATAATTCTTCCTATAGGAGTTCCGAAGAGTGGACTCATTTTTTAGGAAAGGGATGTGTATTTTGGATACAGTTGAAAAACGTCCGAATTGGTTGATGCGTTTTCTGGATAAGCATCTGACCACTTCACAGTTTACCGCAAAGCAGATCATTGATCTGTACATTCCGATGGTGCTCGATCAGTTTTCGATCTATGTCATCGGTATTCTCTCCTCCGCTATGGTCAGTGCATCGAGCCAGGAGGCAATTTCCGCTACCAGCCTTGTAAGCTCGCTTGCATTTATGGTCGTAGCATTGTTCTCTGCAATGTCTACCGGTGGTACCGTATTGGTAGCACAGGCGAAGGGCAGAGGCGATGAGAAGGAGATCCGCAGAGTATGCGGTCAGGTCATTTCCGTTGCAACCTTGATCTCTATTATTTCGACCGCTATTTTGGTCGGTCTTGCCGATCCGATCGTTAACCTGCTGTTCGGCGATGTTGATCCGCTGATCAAGGAATACGGTATCACCTATCTGCGTCTGTACGGTTTATCCTTTGTACCGTTTGCAATTTATCTTGCAGTTACTGCCTGCTTCAGAGGTATGGGTAAAGCAAAACAGTGTCTGGTACTTACCATCATCATCAACGTTGTACATCTGTTCGGTTCGTTCTTATTTATCAACGGACTGGATATGGGTGTTGCAGGCTCCGGTTTATCCTTCATCGTTGCACGTGTGATCGGTGCAGCAGCTGCTGTTATTATTCTGTTCTTTATCAATAACTCGATCTCTATTCGTTTCGGCGATCTGTTCCGTGTCAGCTTCGACTTCATCAAGAAATTGATCCGTCTGGCATTCCCGTTTGCACTTGAGCAGATGCTCTTCAACGGCGGTTCGGTACTGACCAGTACTTATATCGCAAAACTGGCTACCGAAAGCATCGCTGCTAACGGTATCGCGGTTTCGCTGCAGTCGCTGTTCTTCACCGCTGCATTTGCAATGCAGAACCTGATCATGACCGTCTGCGGTCAGTGTATCGGTGCGAAGAAGCATGATCTGGCACGTTATTACACCGAGAAGGTCATCAAATTCGGCCGTTTCCTGATCCTTGCCAATGTTTTGATCGTATTCCCGCTGCTGCCGCTGCTGATGCTGTTATATCAGCCGACCGCACTTGCAGAGCCGATCGTATATCAGTTGTTGACCATCGGTTCCATCGCTTGGATCTTATTCTGGTGTGACGGTTATCTGATTCCGGCATGCTTACGTTCTGCCGGCGATGCAACCTTTACCACCGTTGTCTGCCTGATCGCAATGTGGGTTGCAAGAGTTGCTTGCGGTTATGTGCTGACCATCACTTTGGGATTGGGTATCCATGCGGTATGGTGTACTTTCTTCATCGAATATCTGATCCGTATCGTGATCTTCCGTATCCGTTTCAAAGGAACCAAGTGGATCAAAATGTAATATTTCAAAGAGCCGTAGAAATACGGCTCTTTTTTTGAACAAAATGAAAAGTAATCTGCGGTCTTATCGTTGATATGTTTCGAAGATTGTAGTATAATGATAAAACATAAAGCAGTCTTGTGCTGTTATAAGAAAGGAAGAATTTTTTGGACACCACAGTTAAAAAAACAAATGTGTTCATGCGTGCTATGGATAAACGCCTGACCACATCTCAGTTTACCGCAAAACAGATCATGAGTCTGTTTGTACCGATGCTGCTCGATCAGTTTTCCGTTTATGCAATCGATATTCTCTCTGCTGCGATGGTAAGTGCATCCAGCCAGGAAGCGATCTCCGCAATGGGACTTGTAAGCTCGCTTGCATTTATGGTCACCGCATTATTTACCGCATTGTCTGCCGGCGGTTCGGTTCTTGCTGCACAGGCAAAGGGCAGAAAGGATTTTGATGAGATCAAACGCGCCTGCTGTCAGACTGTCAGTATTGCATTGCTGATCAGTGTTGCTGCGACCGCTTTGCTTGCGGGATTTGCAGATCCGCTTGTCAACACACTGTTCAGTGATGTTGAGCCGCTGATCAAAGAATACGGTATCATCTATTTAAGACTGTATGCCGCATCCTTTATCCCGTTTGCGATCTATGCCGCTGTTATCAACTGTTTCCGCGGTATGGGCGAGGCAAAACACGCATTGGCTTTGACCCTTATCATCAACATTACTTATCTGCTGCTTTCGATCTTACTGATCAACATTCTGGATATGGGTATCGCAGGCTGCGGTTATTCTTATATTTTTGCGCGTATCATCGGCGGTGGAAGTGCATTCTTTATGATGTTCGTGTTCTATAAGAATATCAAATACCGCATCAGCGATTTCTTTGTTCTCAAAAAAGCGATGCTGAAAAAACAGCTCACCTTAACCTTACCGTTTGCTGCAGAGCAGATCCTGTTTTACGGCGGTACACTGCTCACCAACACCTTTATTGCGAAGCTTGCAAGCAATTATATCGGTGCGCACACCATTGCACTTTCGATGTTCAACCTGTTCTTAATGGGCGGCCAGGCTGTACTTACCATGATGATGACCGTCTGCGGTCAGTGTGTCGGTGCGAAAAACTATGATCTGGCTGTACATTATACCAAACAGCTGCGTAAATTCGGCCGCATCGTACTGATCATCAATGCTGCATTGGCTTTCGGTATTATGCCGTTGTTATTGATGTTATATAAAGCATCCGCAGAGGTTACCCCGATCATTTATCAGCTGCTCATCATCGGTGCTGCTGCAAACATCACCCTGTATCCGACCGGTTACCTGACTCCGGCTTGTCTGCGTTCTGCAGGTGACGCAAGCTTTACCACCATCGTTTCGCTTTCTTCTGTTTGGGTGGCACGCGTATTTACCGGTTACATCCTGACCATCGTCTGCGGCCTTGGTATCTACGGTGTTTGGGTTACTTATTTCTTGGAGTACGGCATCCGTACCGTATGCTTCATGCTTCGTATGAGAGGCGAGAAGTGGAAAAAGATGTAATTGCGGCTGCAATTTTATGTTGATTTAAGGTGAGGAGACTTGCTATGGAAGCTTCCGTGAAAAAGCCGAATTTTCTGCTGCGCGGTCTTGAGAGCAGACTGACTACATCACAGTTTACCGCAAAACAAATATTAGCTCTTTATCTGCCGATGCTGCTCGATCAGTTTTCTGTTTACGGAATGAGCCTTCTTTCTTCCTCCATGGTCAGCGCATCCAGCCAGGAAGCCATTTCCGCAATGAGCTTGGTCAGTGCGTTATCCTATCTGCTAGTGTCGATGTTTGCGGCACTTTCCACCGGTGGTACCGTATTGGTAGCGCAGGCAAAAGGCCGCGGTGATGAACTGGGTCTGCGCAGAGCCTGCGGACAGACGATCTTACTTACCTGTTCGATGGGTCTGGTCGTTACCGGCGCACTCTATTTCGGAGCAGGATTTTTGGTAGAGACCTTCTATGGCGGTGCTGCGCCGCTGATCGTAGAATACGGTATCATCTACTTAAAACTCTACGGTCTGTCTCTGTTCCCGTTGGCGATTTTTAACTCCATTTCCTGCTGTTTTGCGGGTATGGGTAAATCCAAGCATTGTCTGGTGCTGTCGGTCATTATCAATGTGGTACACCTGATCATGTCCTTTATCTTCATTAACATGATGAAGATGGGTATCAGCGGCATCGGATATGCCTATATCGTTGCACGCCTGGTCGGTGGTTTGGTAGCGATCGTAATGATCTTCCTGGTACGCAATGCCGACTTGCGCTTTAAGGATCTTTGGTACCTTTCGTGGGATTTCGTTAAGAAGATCTTACGTCTGGCTATCCCGGTCATCGTCGGTGCGATCATGAGCAACGGTGGTTCGATCTTAGCCAACAGCTATATTGCACCGCTTGAGGTCAATGCGGTTGCGGCGCACAGTATTGCCGGTTCGATCTTCGGTATGTTTATGTTGACCACCTATGGACTGATGACCCTGACCACCACGGTCTGCGGTCAGTGCATCGGTGCAAAAAATTACGATCTTGCCAAACATTACGTAAAACAGTTCAGCCGACTTGGCAGATGGCTGATGATCGCCAATACCGCTGTGATCGTCCCGCTGCTGCCGCTGATGATGGTTATGTATCAGCCGTCGGCTGAGGCAAAACCGATCATCTATCAGCTCCTAATAATCGGCTGTTTGAGTGCGATTGCTTTGTACTGTGACGAGCTGCTGCTCTCGACCTGTCTGAGTGCTGCGGGTGATGCGACCTTTACTACTGCGACTTCGCTTAGTGTTATGTGGGTCTGCAGCGTCGGTCTGGGCTATTTCTTAACGGTCATCTGTAAGTTTGGTATCTACGGTGCATGGAT
>JBGUUN010000138.1:0-5645 GCA_045133555.1 Oscillospiraceae bacterium | reverse complement strand
AAGTATATCACCGCATCCTGGGAGTGGATCTTTCTGGATGAGGCACAGGACGCCTCAACGCTGCAGCATCGGATCATTGCACTTTTGTCGGAGGGCAAGAAGGTGTTCTTTGTCGGCGACGAGGATCAGACCATCTATGACTTCCGCGGTGCATCCCCAAAGCAGCTGCTTGCTTTCCCGAAGATGCATCCGGATTCGGATACCCTGCGGCTTGAGATCAACTATCGCTGTCCGTCTGAGCTGGTTGCCGGTGCGGACACCGTGATCCGCTATAACAAAAGCCGTTTTGTCAAGAATATGACCGCACACCGTGACGGTAAGAATGCGGTTAAGGTGCAGGTGCTGTCGGATTATTCCAAGCAGACCGAAGAGGTCACAGAACGCTTAAAACGCTTGCGTAAGGGCAAGACTGCCGCGGTACTTGCCTCGCATAATATCTCGCTTTTGGAGGTCGCTGAGGCGCTCTCCGCGGCGGAGATCCCGTATTACCGCAGAGATAAGGACTTCGGATTTTCCTCCCATCCGGCGGTGCGAGGGTTTACCCAGATCTTAATGTATGCCGCACAGCCGCATGATAAGGCGCTTTTTGAATCGGCGGCAAGACTGCTGCATTTCCGTAAGGCGGATATCGCAGAGCTGTCACAGTATCTGTATCGTTTTCCAAACGGATTTTATGCGGGTATGGTCTGTGAACTGTCCAAATATGAGAAAAAGCACGCTTCCGAAGCCGCGAATGCCTTCTCGCTGATCCAAAAGCAGACCGGCGAGCAGATCTATGAAACGGTGATGGAAACGCTGCGCTACCTAAACTGTCTTGTGGGCAGAGGAAAGAGTGCGGATGATCTGTCCTCGTCGAATGCACTTGCGGTGTATCATCTGCGCCGCATCGCCGAGCGCTCCAAAAACCTGCCAAATTTCTTGCTGCAGCTGCAGCAAACGCAGGAGTTTGAAGCCGAGGAGATCAAACGCGAGTACAGTCCGATCACACTTTCCACCATCCACGGTGCAAAGGGATTGGAATTTGATGAGGTCTATCTCATCGATGCGATCGAGGGTTGTCTGCCATCCATGCTCTCCGAAAGTGCGGATGCAAACGAAAAGACCGAGAATATGGAAGGGCAGACCAGACTTTTCTATGTTGCGGTCACCCGTGCAAAGCAAAAACTTACCTTGTATACTTCCGCAAAATATTGGGGCAACCCGGTCAGACCGTCGCGGTTTATCAGCCGGTTGACCGCCAAGAAAGCGGATAAGGGACAACTGCTTCGTCATCAGGCATTCGGTGTGGGGGAGATCATCTCGCAAAACGGCGATCTGGTCACCATTGCATTTGACTCCGGTGTGCGGACATTGCAGCTTGCGTACTGCATCGAAAACGGTATTATGGCGTATGTCGATGATAAGTAAAACGTATTCAATGTTTTGACCGCATCTTTTTTGCGGCAAGGCTTAAATAAAAGAAAGGAAATTACAGTTATGAAAAAATCTTATACCACCAAAGGCACCTGTTCCAGACAGATCGATGTTACCATCGAGGACGGCATCATCACCGAAGTTGTATTCATGGGCGGCTGCAACGGCAACTTAAAAGGTATCTCCGCACTGTGCAAAGGCAAAAAACCGGAGGAGATCATCCCGGTACTCGAGGGCATTACCTGCGGATTCAAGAGCACTTCCTGCCCGGATCAGCTGGCACAGGCATTAAAATCCATGATCTGAAAAAGTTTTGTATTTTTTGAAAAAAGTACTTGACAAACAAGCAGAAGTCTGCTATAATTAATTCTCGGAAAACAAAGCAGCGCAAATGAAGCCTCACCTATACACTGAAAGATGCAGTATGGGTCAATATGAAACGAAACCCTGATATTTCGGGAGTTAATGTGTCATGTCGTGAGTGTGGATTTTGTCTGCACTCACTTTTTATTTGTTAGGGTCGTCAAAAGACCCATGAAACCATATTTGGAGGTGTTTTATCATCGCTAAGGCAAATGAATTACTCATCAATGAGGAGATCCGCGACAAAGAAGTACGTGTTGTAGGTGCTGACGGTTCCCAGCTCGGAATCATGACTGCACGCGCTGCACAGAAAATTGCAAGCGAAGAGGGTCTGGATCTGGTCAAAATCGCACCGCAGGCTGTACCGCCGGTATGCCGCATCATGGATTACGGCAAATATCGCTACGAGCAGGCAAAACGTGAGAAAGAAGCCAAAAAGAATCAGAAAGTTGTTGAGCTTAAAGAAGTCAGAATGTCGCTTAACATCGATACCCACGACTTTGAAACCAAACTCAACAGTGCCATCAAGTTCCTCAAATCGGGTGATAAAGTGAAGGTTTCCGTACGCTTCAGAGGTCGTGAGATGCAGCACCCTGAGCTTGGTCAGGATCTGTTAACACGCTTTGTTGAGGGCTGCAGCGAATATGGCGCTTCAGATAAACCTGCAAAAATGGAAGGCCGTAGCCTGACTGTGGTTTTAACCGCAAAAGCAGGTAAGTAATTTTTACAAGAAACAGGAGGATATAACAATGCCGAAGTTAAAAACTCATAGCGGAGCTAAAAAACGCTTCAATCTGACCGAGAATGGTAAAGTAAAACGTGCACACGCTAACAAACGCCACATTTTGAACAAGAAATCCACCAAACGTCTGCGTGGTTTAAGAAAAGGTGCTTATGCTGCTGAGTGCAATGCAAAAGTAATCAAAGTTCTGATCCCGTACAAATAATTCGTAAAAGAAATCAAAATGGAGGTATTCTGAAATGGCTAGAATTAAAGGCGCATTAGCTACTCGTAAGAGAAGAAATAAAGTACTCAAACTCGCAAAAGGTTACTGGGGCGGCAAACACAGACTGTTCAAAACTGCTAAAGAAGCAGTAATGAAATCCGGTCAGTACGCTTACATCGGCCGTCGTCTGAAAAAACGTAACTTCAGACAGTTATGGATCACCCGTATCTCTGCTGGCTGCAAAATGAACGGCATGAACTACTCCACCTTCATGAACGGTCTGAAAAAAGCAGGCATCACCATGAACCGCAAAATGCTCTCCGAGATCGCTATCAACGATCCGGCAGCTTTCACCGCTATCTGCGAGAAAGCTAAACAGGCTCTGTAATTCTTTTACAGTGCGCGGTATTTTCATGTACCATTGATATATCGTCGCCCGTGTCAAGCATAAAATTGGCCCGGGCGATTTTCGTTATAATACTGAAAAGAAAGGAGCCGCTATGACCGAGATCATCAAATCCAAAGACAACAAACAGATCAAACGCTTTGTCAAGCTTGCCGGATCGAAATCCTACCGTGAGCAAGAGGGTGCTTTTGTTATCGAGAGTATCAAGCTCATCAAGGAGGCTTTTTTGAGCGGTGTTACGTTTGAAACGGTTTTTGTGACCGCGTCCTGCTATGAAAAATTATCGAAGCAGACTGACACACAGTCAGAAAAATTCTTTCAAGAAACCGCATTTACCCTGATCGATGAGTCGCTTGAGAATAAACTTTCTCTTGCGAAAACCCCGCAGGGTATCTATGCGATCTGCAAAATACTTGACAAATCGCTCACTTTATGTAAAATATATAATAGCGGAAACTATTGCTTCCTTTCCGGATTACAGGATCCGGGCAATGTCGGTACCATCATCCGTACCGCAGAAGCGTTCGGTATCGACGGTCTGATCCTTTCGGAGGATTGCTGTGACCGATACAATCCGAAGGTACTGCGTGCCGCAATGGGCACGGCTTTCCGTCTGCCGATGCTGCAGGTCGAAAACAGTATGGCATTCTTAAAGGATGCAAAGGAAAACGGATGTGTGACCGTTGCTTCGGTGGTCACTCCGGATGCGACCGATATCCGTGATGTCACCTACGGTAAAAGCAATATTCTGCTGATCGGAAATGAAGGAAACGGACTTTCCGATGAGACCGTCAAAGCATGTACCATGAAAGCTACCATCCATATGCGCGGCAAAGCGGAATCGCTCAACGCAGCGATGGCAGCGGGTGTTTTGCTTTGGGAAATGGTTTCCAAAACCGAATGAGAATAAAAATGGCGAGGACGCCGCAGTTTTGAAATGAGAGTAAAGCTGCGGTGGATTTCGCGTACTTAAAAAACGGAGGGATGTTATATGGCACGCTTTACAGATGCGGAATGGATCATGCTTTCCGAGATTTTCCGCGGTGAAGAAGAACGTTGTCATAAACTGCTCAAAGCCTATCCCGAAGAAGATCTTTTTGAACAGGATTGGCATCGCTTTCTGGAAGAAGGTATCATCACCAAAGCGCAGCATAAAAAGTATATCGGATATGATCCGGAAATCGCCGAGCGATATGTGAATGAATGTAATCGCAAGGAGATCGGCATCATTACTCCGGAATCGGAATATTATCCGCAGAGCCTTTTACAGTATCTGCATCCGCCGGTGGTATTGTATGCGGTAGGCGATCTTTCGCTGCTTTCCGAAAATAATACCCTTTCGGTGGTCGGTACCCGAAAGGCAAGCGAATACGGCAGACAGACCGCTTTTGTCATGAGCCGTGAAGTCGCTTCCAAAGGCATCGTTATCATCAGCGGATGCGCGGTCGGCATTGACGGCTGTGCGCATCGCGGTGCACTTGCCGCAGAGGGAAAGACGATCGCTGTATTGGGCTGCGGTATGGATGTCAACTATCCTGCCGAACATTTCCAGCTGCGCCGTGATATCGTGAAAAAAGGTGGTCTGCTGATCACCGAGTATCCGCCGGGCACCAAACCGCAGCCGGGATTCTTCCCGCACCGTAACCGACTGATGGCAGGTCTTTCCAGAGCGGTATTGGTGGCGGAAGCACCGTATCGCAGCGGCTCGCTGATCACCGCAGAGCATGCGATCGAACAAGGCAAAGAGGTATTTTGTATCCCGCCGTATTCTATCTGGGATGCAAATTGCAGCGGTGTTACACGTTATCTGCGTGATGGTGCAACGCCGATCTTTTCTCCGGCAGATATCCTGCTGCACTATTTTACGCTTGAACCGTCACTTTTGAGCTCGGAGCATCTGCTGCAGGCGGCACTTGATTATTCCGACAGCAAGCCGGGAAAACCAAAGGCAAAACGCAGTGCAAAACCGAAGGCAGAAAAAGAAAAAGGATCTTTGGAAGCATCTGTGGAAATTTTGGCAGAACAAGAGCCGCAGGAGGTACAAAAACCGCAGCATGACAGCAGCCGCTGGGTGCTGCCGCCGCAGATCACCGACGATCGATTCCGCGAGGTGTTCGGTAAATTGACCGAGCATCCGATCGAACTGGAACAGATCACGACGGCTTGTGAATTACCGGTTTACGAGGTCATTGAAGTGTTAAGTGAACTGGAAGTGCTGGGCTTTGTTGAAAGCCACAGCGGCAGCCGTTACAGCGTGAAATTTGCACCGAAATTCTGACGGAAGAAGTCAACGGAAGGAACTAACAGACTATGGGAAAAAAACTTGTGATCGTGGAGTCGCCGGCAAAGGCGAAAACGATCCAGAAATATCTGGGAAAAGGTTACGAGGTAACCGCTTCGATGGGTCATGTACGTGACCTGCCGAAATCCACCCTGGGTATTGACATTGAAAATGATTTTACACCGAAATATATCAACATCCGCAAACAGTCCGAAACCATCAAGAGCTTAAAAGC
>JBGUUN010000137.1:0-14254 GCA_045133555.1 Oscillospiraceae bacterium | reverse complement strand
AGGAGTGATCGGATAATGGCAAGAAATAAATTCGACGTTGACGAATCCCTTGAAACTCCTTTTAGTTTTAAGCATTTCAAACGCGCTACGGTTTATATCAAACCGCATTTGAAGGAAATGATCCTCACCCTTGTACTGGCAGTTATCGGTTCGCTGGTTTCGCTGACCGGTCCGCTGATCTTAAAGGATGCAATGGACGTCACCATCCCGGCAGGCGATATCAACCGTCTGGTGATCGAGGCAGTTCTCTTCTCCGCGACCATCGTCATCGGTATCTTACTTAACGTATGGCGTTCCCGTATCATGACCGTTGTCGGTCAGAAGATCATCTATGAGATGCGTCAGGATATCTTCACCCACCTGCAGAAGCTCCCGTTCCAGTATTTTGATGACCGTCCGCACGGTAAGATCCTTGTTCGTGTCGTAAACTACCCGAACAACGTATCCAATATGCTCACCAACGGTATCATCAACTTCATTATGGACTTCATCAACCTCGCTGTTATCGCGGTGTATATGTTCTGCTTCATCAACGTAAAACTTTCTTTGATCGTTGTGGCAGGTCTCCCGATCTTTGCAGTCATTGTTTGGATCGTCAAACCGGCACAGCGCAGAGCATGGCAGCAGGTTTCCAACAAGAACTCCAACTTAAATGCGTACCTGCATGAAAGCATCGACGGTACCTCCATCACTCAGGTATTCGCCCGCGAAGCAGAAAACGCATCCATCTTCGACCGCCTGTCCGACCGTTTGAGAAAATCCTGGCTCAAAGCAAGTGCTGTTTCTCATCTGATCTGGGTAACGGTTGAAAACATCACCACCCTGGTTATGGGCGCTATGTATCTGGTCGGTGTTATCTTCATGCATGACACCATCTCGCTGGGTACCTTTATCGCAATGGGTAACTACTGCGGACGTTTCTGGCAGCCGATCACCAACCTTGCAAACATTTACAATGACTTTATCAACACCATCGCATACTTAGAGCGTATCTTCGAGCTGTTAGACGAGCCGATCACCATCGGTGCGGAAGAGGATGTACCGAAACTGCCGCCGATCACCGGTGCCGTCGATTTCGATAATGTTACCTTCTCCTATGACGGCAAGATCAATGTACTGGAAAACCTCTCCTTCCATATCGAGCCGGGTGAAAGCGTTGCACTTGTCGGTCCGACCGGTGCAGGTAAATCCACCATCGTCAACCTGGTTTCCCGTTTCTATGAGGTAACTGCAGGTGCAGTACGCTTGGACGGTCACGATGTCCGCAGCGTCGATCTGCATTCGATGCGTAATCAGATGGGCATCATGCTGCAGGACAGCTTCATCTTCTCGGGTACCATCAAGGATAATATCCGCTACGGTAAACTGGATGCAACCGACGAAGAAATCAAGGCAGCCTGCGTTCAGGCTTGCTGCGATGAGTTCATCACCAACTTCGAGGACGGCTATGAGACCGAGGTTAACGAGCGTGGTTCCAGACTCTCTCAGGGTCAGAAACAGCTCATCTCCTTCGCACGTACCCTGATCGCCGATCCGAAGATCTTGGTACTTGACGAGGCTACCTCCTCCATCGACGCTAAAACCGAGGTTTTGGTACAGCAGGCAATGAACAACCTCTTGAAAGGCCGTACCAGCTTCGTTATCGCACACCGCTTATCCACCATTCGTAACTGCGATAAGATCATGTTCGTATCCAACAAAGGCATCACCGAGTGCGGTACTCACGCTGAACTTCTCGCAAAACGCGGCGACTACTACAAACTGTATACCTCTCAGATGATCACCGTCTGATGCAGCCAAAAAGTATTTCAGGCACTGTGGAAAACTCCACAGTGCCTGTTTTTGTTGGTGACCTTACAGAATATAATCCGAGATACAGTCATACCACTCGACATACACCTTGCCGTTGACGTACCGCTTCTCATTCTCCGGAAGCTGCTCACTCCACAGCTTGCCGTAGTGATCCAATGCCCAGTCATCGCGGTTAAAACGTCTCCAGAGCACAGTACGGCCGTTTGCATCGATGTACTGTTCCGACATCACACCGTTGTTGTAGGTGTCGATATCGATCACACAGACCGTGTCATAGCTTCTCCCGCCGATCTCCACCGTATAGCGTCCGACCACATCCAGTAAGAAGTCTTTCTCCGCTGAAGTGATCACATCCTCTTCGCGGGTGATATCCCCTTTGACGGTCAGATTGGTCTCGTTACCGCAGTTGTCCTCACCAAATCCCCAGTTATCCAGAAAGGCATCACCGTCTAAGAATGTAATATAGTTGCGCACATCTCCGTCATTGCGCAAGGTTGCAAGGTAACGGCAATGTGTATCGGTCAGCTGCGCAACAAAAGTACGGTTAGTAACCTCACTCCGATCCAAATAGGATGCTTCTCTTGCAGTAAGCTCCACACCCTCAATGCCGTGAACTTTGGCTTTACCTGTGACCTGCATATCATAAACATGACTGCATTTGCGGGAAGGAAGATCATACATTCCCCAGGAGAGCTTCTCTCCAAGCTTCGGAACCAGAAACCATCCCATCAGTTCTTCCCACTTCACATCGAACGGTTTTTTGTCGGATTTTGTAATTTTATACTCCGGTAATACTTTCGGTAATTTTTTCATATCATTTTCTCCCTCTTTCCGATACGGATATTGCTGCTTGAAATTCTGTTTTGCGGTGTAAAGCCTGCTTTTGACAGTACCGAGCGGAATCTGCAAACGCTTAGCGATCTCCTGCTGCGGAAGCTCTTTGAAATAGTACAGATATAGAATCTGTCGGTCTTTGTCCGGCAAGGCATCCAACGTCTCCCTGACCGTTTCCCGCACCGTCAGACCCATACGGTTGTATCCGACCGCTTTCTCGGTCAACGCTTCCAGAGAAATCTCCATCACCGCTGCCTTTTTTCGATACCAATCCATGCATTTGTTGCGTGCGATACCGATCAGCCAGCTTTGGAACGACTCCTTGCGCTTTAGCTGCTCATACTGTCGATACGCGGCGATCAGAACCTCCTGGATGATATCTTCGGCATCTTCCCTGTCCGATATCTTAAACCGCACAAAGCGCTTCAGCGCCGTCTTATGCTGCGTAAGCAGCAGCTCAAATTCATCCATCCGATCACCTCCTATTATTTGATAGAAAGTACTTTCATCTTATTAGTCGCCAAAAAAGAGAAAAAGGTTCACCGAAAGTAAAAAAAGAGCATCCTTAAAAGGATGCTCTTTTTGATTACCATTCGGTATCGATTTCATTGCCGTCGAGCAGGTTGCCCAGCTCGGTCTGCAGTTTGTCGATATAAGCCAGACGTGCGGTGAAGTTCTGGTGGCCGTTGACCTCCATAACGCCGTAACGTGCGGTATTCTTTAAGATTCTTACAACGTCGCCGTCGGTGCCGTTGTTGTACTCATAAGAGATATACAGCACCTCGTTGCTGTCCGGGAGATCCTCACCGTAGTAGATCGCCTCACCGGAGGTGTAAAGCAGCAGCTGCAGGTAACGTTTGAACAGATCGGTATTGACCTTCTCACCGTTGCATAAAACAGTGGTGTTGGTCTTGCCGTTCTCACCGTCCTCATGGGTCAGCTCGAAGTTGTAAACTTTACCTTTTTCGATGCGCAGAGAGATGTGGGAGATATCCTTGATGTACGGCTGTACAGCAACCGGAGATACCATCTGGTCCGGCGAAACGGTTACCCAGTTTAAGTCGGATTTCAGTACGGTATATACCAAGCCCGGTTTACGGGAGGACATCAGATAGTACATGGTCTTAGCTTCGTCTGCGAAACTGCCGACGGTCAGTACCAGCTCAGAGTTATCATACTTGGTGGACAAAACTGCGGTCGGCTCGTCGAAACCGAACTCTGCAGCTCTATCCTCGGTATAATTGTAAGCCACACATTTCTGACCGGTCAGACCGAAGAAGCTATACATGTAGGTGTTGACCGCATCGGTCAATACCAGAGAGTTTACCGGAGAGGTCATGGTTAAGAGCGCACCCTGTTCGGTATACTCGGTCTTTTTCTCTTCAGCACTTAAAAGACGAATATAGATCTCTTTCTCCAGATCCGGGCGTTTGATCTCGAAGTAGGAGAATACCGGGTATTCTTCTTTGTTCTCGGTGTCAAAGCTCTCTACGATCAGGGTATCGATCAGGTCGGAACGGGTTGCCAGATATCTGCCTTCATAGGAGCTGTTCTGTACAACAAAGATCTCATCGGAATCGTCTACCATGGTATAGTAGCCGGTGCCTGCACTGTTCTGATCACCGATGTAGATAACGTGCTGTGTGCCGTTAACAAAATCAAGGGTTACGACCGACTGCGGTTTATCCAGACCGTAGTCTGCCGGATCGGAACCGGCTTCGATCTTGTTGTAGCAAGCCAGACGTCTTGCGGATGCGAATGCATTGTTCAAGTCGGAGGAGGTAACATAATCCGCAATATCCGCAACACCGTATTTGTTTGCGGCAAGCTTCTCGATCACCATACTCTCACCGCCGTATTCAACGGTGATGGTCTCAAGCTCGTTGCCGGTCTCATCATATAATACGAATACATCATCGGTATAGTCGTCGCCCTGCTCCTGCTCCGGAAGCAGGTACGGCAGAGCAAAGAATGCGCCGAGTAAAAGAACTGCGGCAATGCCGAAAATAATAAGGGTTTTGACTTTCTTACTCATAAATGTCTCCTTCTGAAGAAGGTAAATACAGCCAAGAACAGAACAACGACCGGCAGACCGATTACAAAGACGATCATAACGGCATTGACCTGGCTTCCGGTTACGGTGATGGTGTCACTGTCAAAGTCGATCGGGATGATGGTTACTTCATTCTCGGTACCGACAGAGGTGCTGACTAAGGACAGACCTACCGCACCGTTGTTGAGGGATGCGTGGGTGAGCAGAGAATCGTTTAATGCAGTCTCGGAACCGAATACAACCAAGTTGGAGGATACCAGCTCGCTGTCGATGTATTTGGAACGGTAGCCCCATGCAGCAACGTTGTAGCTCTGCTGCTCATATGCACTCATATCAATGTTCTGATTGCCCTGCTCGGAAGCCGGGATCAGTACAGCGGTATCAGCGGTGGATGCGATAACTTTTGCAAAACGGTTGCCGGAGGTCTCCCATAAAACCTCTACCGCATGTGCATACGGGGTAACTAAGATCTGGGAACTGGTATTGATGTCCTGCGCATATGCAGTGTCGCTTAAACTGGAGATGTTCATGAATGCATTGCTGGAAATGATGTTCTTCGGATTGGTCTCAGCCAAATAACCGTTGTGGATCTTAAAGCCCCACTCGTTTAAGAACTCTTCCATGTTCGGCATCTCCGGTAAGGTTGCAGCCGGAACATACATTAAAGTTTTCTGGAACAGGCCGTCATTGTCCAGCCATTTGTCGATCTTGTCTAACTCCTCCTCAGAGAAGTCAACGATCTGACCTGCGATCAGCAGTACATCTGCATCTTTATCCAGCTCATCGGATAAAGAGCTACGGTCTACTACGTTGTATGCGTTGTTCTCTAACAGAGAAACATAGCCCGGCAGAGTTTTTCTTGTCTCGTTGAGTGCGATAACGGTTACCGGGTTATCATCGGTTACGTACAGGATCGCACTGGTCAAGGTCTGCTCTGCTTTGGATTTGTAAGCGACATACTCATCGGCATACTGTGTAGCAGAGAATAAGTTACTTACCTGCAGGACCTTGTAACGCAGCGGAGACTCAACAACAATGCTTGCGGTGGTCAGACCTGCCTGCGGATATTTGTCAGCAAAGGTCGGATTCTGGTTTAAGTCGATGAAGGATAAGGTGATCTTATCGCTGTTATGGGTATAGTCCTTCATGATCTCGTATGCCTGTTTGAACATTGTGGTGTATACAGAACCGGCAGCATCGCCGTTGGTATAGTTCTCGAATGCGTTTTCAGCCATACATACGGTAATGGATACCGGCTGCTCGAGTGCACTGACATACTCAATGGACTCCTCGGTCAGGGTGAAACGGTTATCCGAGGTCAAGTCGATTGCCAGCGGATAACGCTCCAGCAGAATGCCTGCAATTGCGTTGATAACCACTACGACCACAACAAAACCGATGGTCAGCGCTGTGGCAAGCGCACCGTGTTTGAGGGCACGGCTGTTAAAAAAGTTCTTTTTCATGGTTTTATTTACTCCCCGTTACAAATTAACTCCAGCGTTTCTTCTCTAATACGCGGATGGATAAGAAGATAAATACAGCCACGATACTAAAGAAGAACAGAATGTGAGAAACATCCAGCAAACCGGATACGAAATCGTTATAACGGGATGTTATGGACAGTGCGGTGAAAATGTTTGCAAAGAACGGATTCGGCATCATTGCAGCGATGGAATCAAACAGCGAAAGAATGATGCTCAGTGCAAGACATCCGATTGCAGCGACCATCTGGTTTTCGGTCATAGCGGAGATGAACAAGCCGATGGAGATGAGTGCGGCACCTAACAGGAATAAACCTAAGAAGTTGCCTAAGAATACGTTCCAGTTGATAACAGCGAATCTGCTGAGCACCAGAATGTATACAACGAACTGCATCATAGCGATGAAGTAGATCGCCAGAGCGGCAAAGAACTTACCGAAAATGATGCCGCCGATCGAAACCGGAGAGGTCAGCAGAAGCTGATCGGTTTTGAGTTTCTTATCCTCAGCCATCAATCTCATGGTCAACAGCGGAATGGTGTACATCGCAATGTTACAGATAAAGTTGAAAACAACGGTCAGATCGCTGCTGCTGCTGGCGAAAACGGTATAGAACTGATAGCCACCGAAAGCCAACATAACAGCCAGATAGATATAACCGATCGAAGAATTGAAGTAGGTCTTCAATTCACGTTTAAAGATCGCCCACATAATATGCTCCTTATATACCCTTGCCGTAAAAGGAAGGATATCGTCCTTTCATTTGAATTTATTATTCGTCGCCCAAAACAACTGCTTTTTCAACGTCTTCTTCGGAGACAGCAGCTTCCTCTGCTTCTTCTTTCTCCTGCTCTGCAGCAGCTTCCAAAATAGCGGTGCCGTTGGTCAGTTTTAAGAAGATGTCCTCTAAAGACAGCTCGGTCGCATGCAGTTCCAAGATACGGAAGCCGTTTGCGATCACGCAGTCAAATACTTCGCGGCGGATATCAACGCCTTCGTTGCCTTCGATAACGAACTCATAAACGCCTTCTTCCTTCTCGCCGTGCTCGGTGATGCTCTTGATCACAGACACTTTGGAAAGTGCTTTCATGATCGCTTCGATCTCACCCTCGATGCGTACGGTGAAACGGTTGTCTTTGGACAGCTTATTGGACAGATTGGACTCGGTGTCATCCGCTACTAACTTACCTTCGTTGATAACAACGATTCGGTCACATACCGCCTGTACCTCGGTTAAGATGTGAGAGGACAGGATGATGGTGTGCTGTTCGGATAAGCTCTTGATCAGGTTACGGATCTCGATGATCTGTTTCGGGTCAAGACCTACGGTCGGCTCGTCGAGGATGAGTACCTTCGGGTTGCCGATGAGTGCCTGTGCTAAACCGACACGCTGTTTATAACCTTTGGAAAGGTTCTTGATCAAACGGGTATACACGTTTTTGATCTTAACAACGGAGCAAACCTGCTCGATATGATGCTGACGCGGTAATTTGCACTTTTTCAGATCATAGATAAAGTTTAAGTACTCTTTGACAGTCATATCAAGATACAGCGGCGGCTGCTCCGGCAGATAACCAATGTATCTTTTTGCTTCCATCGGGTTTTCGAGAATATCGAATTCACCGATTTTTGCAACACCGCTGGTAGCGGAGAGATAACCGGTCAGAATATTCATCGTGGTGGACTTACCTGCACCGTTCGGTCCGAGAAAACCGAGAATTTCACCCTCATTGACAGTAAAGGAGATGTTATTGACGCCGCGCTTGTCTCCGTACTGTTTGGTGAGATTTTTCACTTCAATCATGAAATGTTCCTCCTATGTTTCCGATCCGCCGTTTCGGCATTCTGCGGTCAGATCCGATAATTTTTTGTGCTATGCGGTAAAACAGGACGCGAATATGCTGCCGAAACACCTGTTTATATTTTACGCGATATACGCAGTTACGCACTACCATACTATTATAGCACAAATAAAAGCTTTTTTCAAATACCTTTGTGAAATATATGTGTGATGTTTTCAAAAACTTTTGCTTTTTTTCATATTTTTCACATTTCCCTGCACCGTTTACTACGCTCTCCCTGATATTTCTCCTCCTAATTGAGCCTATATTGCTTTCTTTCACAAAAATGTATTCTCCGTACACCGTTTCCGCACGATCTTTCAAAATTTAAACCCGTAAATATCGCAAATACAAACATTATGTTAAAATGCAATTATCGATGAATAAAAATTCATTTTCACTTGACTTTCCTCCCGTTTTACACTATAATATAGACTATCGATGCATGAATGATAAAGAAATACTGCAATATTCGTTGTATATCGAGGGAAGGGGAAACCTGTTATGCTGAACATGAAACAAGAACAGAAAGAATTACTGCAAAAATTCAGTCAGAGCTTAAAGATGCCGCGCATCTCGCCGGAACAATACATCTCCTATAACGTAAAACGCGGTCTGCGAAACGCAGACGGCACCGGTGTTATGGCCGGTATCACCACCGTATGTAACGTACACGGTTATCTGATCAACGAGGGTGAGCGTGAGCCGATCCCGGGTCAGCTTTTCTTCCGCGGCTACAACATCCGCGATTTGGTATACCACTGTCAGGAAAACGACCGCTTCGGCTTTGAGGAGGTCATGTACCTGCTGTTATTCGGTGAACTGCCGGATAAGACGACCTTAGAGGAATTCTCCACTTTATTAAAACAGCTTCGTCATCTGCCGGTCGGCTTCTCGGAGGATATGATCATCAAAGCTCCGTCGCCGAACATCATGAATAAGATGGCGCGTTCTGTTTTGGCATTATACTCCTACGATGAGGACATCGAAAATGCGACCATTGAGAAAGAGCTTGAGATCGCAATGAACCTGATCGCGAAACTGTCGGTCATCATGGTCGATGCTTATCAGGTCAAACGCCACCATTATGATGAAGAGACGATGTACTTCCATCCGCTGCGCGACAATGAGAGCTTTGCGGAAAGCATCCTCTCCATGCTGCGCCCGGACCGTAAATATACCCACGAAGAAGCCATGCTGCTCGACCTGTGCCTGATCTTACACGCTGAGCACGGCGGCGGTAACAACTCCACCTTCGCAGCACGTGTCCTGACCTCCTCCGGCACCGACGCTTATTCTGCGATCGCAGCGGGTATCGGCGCATTAAAAGGTC
This sequence comes from Oscillospiraceae bacterium, assembly GCA_045133555.1. Taxonomy (GTDB): domain Bacteria; phylum Bacillota; class Clostridia; order Oscillospirales; family Ruminococcaceae; genus JAHHTP01. The sequence continues at coordinate 4,902 of JBGUUN010000137.1, read as the reverse complement.
CGCGTCACGGCGGTGCGAACATCAAGGTCATGGAGATGGTAGAGCACTTCAAACGCGATGTCAACGATATCACCGACGCTGCACAGGTCGCTGCATATATCGAGAAGATCTTAGACAAAGAGGGCGGTGACCGAAGTGGTCTGGTATACGGTATGGGTCATGCGGTTTACACCATTTCCGACCCGCGTGCCGAACTTTTGAAAGAGGCTGCAAGAAAAGCTGTAATGGGTACCGAACATGAGGATGAATTCATCCTGCTCGAACTCATCCAGCAGCTCACCCCGGAGATCTATGCAAGAAAGAAAAACTCCGACAAACCGATGTGCGCAAACGTCGATTTGTATTCCGGTCTGGTATACCGCAGCTTGGATATCCCGGTCGATCTGTTCACTCCGCTGTTTGCGGTCGCACGTATGACCGGTTGGAGCGCACACCGCCTGGAAGAGATCATGAGCGGCAGCCGCATCATCCGTCCGGCTTACAAATCGGTCGCAAAACCGCGTACCTACATTCCGCTTGAAAACAGATAACACACGCTTTTTCTTAAAACCGACTGCCTGATCACCGGCGGTCGGTTTTTTGTATTGCCAATTACGCTATTCTGGTATATAATAAACACATAGGGGGGTGTTTATATGAATAACACTTTGGAATACCGCTCTCCGGAATCATTGGGCATCCCATCCGATGTCTTATACCGCTATCTGGAGACCGCACAGAAAGAAAAATACGGACTGCATTCGATCATCCTGCTGCGCCACGGAAAGATCGCAATGGAGGCTTATTTCAAACCGTACGAAAAAGATCATACCCATATCCTCTACTCTTTAAGTAAGAGTTTTACCTCCACCGCGATCGGATTTGCCGTGCAGGAAGGACTTTTTTCCATCGAGGATCGTCTCATCGACTTCTTCCCGGAAAAGCTTACCAATGCACCGTGTGAGAATATGAAAAAGGTCAAACTGCGTCACCTGCTTGCAATGGCATCCGGTCATGCAGAAGAACCGCCGGTCTACGGCGATACCGATTGGGTAAAAGCTTTCTTACAAAGCTATATCGAATATGAGCCGGGAACCCATTTTACCTATAACTCCGCCGGCACCTTTATGCTCTCTGCGGTTATTCAGAAGGTCACCGGAATGTCGGTCACCGAATATCTGCGTGAAAGACTGTTTGAGCCGCTGGAAATGAGCAAAAACATCTGGTGGGAACAGGGTCCGATCCGCGTCGAATCCGATGCAAGTGTTCTGGATATCGTATCCTATATCGGACTTAAACAAAACCGTCAGGTCGCAGAAGATGCGACCGCACCGAAGATCGACTGCGGCGGCTTCGGCTTAAACGTAACCGCACGCGATCTGGCAAAATTCGGCCAGTTTTATCTGCAGCGCGGTATGTGGGACGGAAAACAGCTCCTGTCTGCCGACTGGATCGATATGGCAACTTCCAAACAGATCGAGACCGCACCTGCCGAAGGCTGGGGCGGTGCATCCAACTGGATCCAAGGCTACGGCTTCCAGTTCTGGCGCTGTCGACCGGAAGGCGTCTACCGCGGTGACGGTGCGTTCGGTCAGGTCTGTGCTGTCATGCCAAATCAAGATGCCGTGCTGATCTTTACCTCGCTGATCAACGATATGGAACATAGTCTCTCTGTGTTCTGGGATGAAGTTCTTCCTGCTATGGGCGATCCTCTGCCGGAAAATCCGGATGCAGAACAAAAGCTGCTTGACCTTTGTAATAACCTGCAGATGCCGGTCGAGATCAAAACCTCTGCCGCTGCGATCGATGTGAATAACATCACCTATACCCTGTCGGACAATCCGTTTGACTGGTTGACCCTCAAAGCAAATTTCGGTAAAACGGAAGATATCCTGACCTTTTCCACCAAAGCGGGCGATTTTGTCTGCACCGTCGAACACGGCAAATTCACGGATAACCGCTTACCGGCGGTCATCCCACAGGGAGCGACCGAAAACCGGATCAAAGCCATGTATCTTGACCGCAGCGTATCCGGCGGATGGGTCAGTGACACCACCTACCGTCTGTATTTGTACGGCACCTTTGATTCCACCTATCAGACCGTCGAACTCACATTCGGTCAAAACACCGTGAAACTGATCGGCACCGAGATCGGCAATATGAAAGACATCAACTTTACCGTATACGGTGTCAGCCAATAAAGCAAAAAAGCATCCCTTCCAAGTCCTTTGGAAGGGATGCTATCATCACAATATCATTCGATCTGATCAGATCTGTTCGTCGCCCGGTTCTTCGAGCTTTTTGCGCATGACCGCAATGTATACAACGATCACAAATACGATAATGGTCTGAATGAGAAGTAAAAGCTGAACGCTGTCGAGCTGCAGGAACAGAATGTTATGTACATGGCCGCTGTCCGCTGCGATAATGGAGGTACCCACGATCTGACCCAGCAGTGCAAAGATATTTGCCGCAAGCGAATAGAACGCAAGACAGGTGGTACGGTCCTTGTTCGGCATATGGACCCACGGCAGGTTACCGAAGGCTAAGTTCAAGCCGGTACCGAAAATATGCTGTACGATACGCATGGTCGGGTATAAAACATGTGCGTTTTCCGGTGTAAAGAACAGCGGGAACAGGAAAGTAACGCCGTATGCAAGCATGGTAATGATCAAAGCCGTAAACATAGAATGCTGTGCGATGTACTTTCTCCAGAACGGTACCAACAGGAATAAGAAAATACTGTAAAGCGAGTCGATGACCGTGATCTCACCGTAGCTGATCTTTAAGGTATCCAGTACGTAAGCCGAGAATGCCGAGGAAGATACATAGGATGCAAAGTTCCATACGAAAACGATGATGACCGTTGCAAGGAAGATCTTATAACGGAACGGCTCTCGGAAGATCGCAAGGAAGGAAGTACCGCTGCCGGTGCTGTGGTATTCCGGTTCTCTCGGACGGGTGAGATAATACACCTCAAACATCGCCAGCACGAAACCGATCAAACGCAGGATAACGATGAAGGTGATCTCCATCTCCTCACCCAGCGAGGTGACAAAGTTTGCAAGCTGACCCGAGATCAGTACCGTCAATGCGGAGACGGCACCGTTGATGACCATCTGCAGCGACAGATACTTGGTACGCATGGTGTTATCACCCAGGTACACAACATGCCAAGCCGACCAGCCCGGCGAGGTGACATTAACGATGGTACCGGAAATAAAGACGAATACGCAGAGCAATACGATCTTGCCGCCGGTACCGAGCGGTAAAAACGGCAGCAGGGTGATGCCCAGGATATTGACTGCATGATAAGTCAGGCGTACAAAGATCAAAAACTTCTTTCTTGTCTTAAACCGGTTAAGAACCATCGGTGAAAAGATATTGAAGAAACCGGTGACCAACGTGATCGAGCTGATGATACCGATATTGACAATATCGATGCCCATTGCAAGCAGGAAACCTGTGTAGAAAGTACCGCTGATAAAAGCATTGAAGATGGTACTCATAATGCCGGCTGTAATAATATGCTTTCTGCCGATGCCCTCTTCATCTTTCGAGAAAACCTCGCCCCAAACCGTGTTTTCCAACCAGACTTTTAAGTTTCCAATACTGATCTTTCCCATACAAAACTACCTCTTGTATCTCAAAGATTCGACAGATCACTCTATCTGTAAGCATAATACCACATCCCGCATCAAATTACAACTGCTTTTTCTATTTTATTACCATCGAAATTTAAACGAAAAACCGAATCTATTTTTGTTCATCTTTCACAAGCGCTGCCCACAAAAAAATCTCTCCCATCAACCGATGGGAGAGTGAGAAAACACATTATTCTTCCGTTGCTTCGTCCGGTGCTTCCAGCTTTTTGCGCAGCAGCATGATATAAAGCACTATAGCGAAAACCGTGCACGCTTCGATGAGCATCAAAAGCTGCATACTGTCCATATGAATGAACAACAGCGAGAAGGTCTTACCTTCGCCCCAAGCAAGGACAGCCGTACTGAACAGCTGGCCAAGCAGCGCAAAGATATTGGAGGCAAAGGTGTAGAATGCCAGGCAGGTGGTGCGGTCTTTGACCGGGAGATGGATCCACTGCAGATTGGAGAATGCTACATTAAGTCCTCCGCCGATGATATACTGCGTGATGCACATGATCGGGTAAAGTATCGCTACATTTTCCGGCGTAAAAAACAGCACCATCAGATAAGTACATCCCTGCGCGAGCATGGTAACGATCAGGGTACCGAACATGGAATACCTTGCAATGAACCGTCTCCACAGCGGTGCCAACAGCAGCAGACAGATGATGTTAAGCGAGCCGACCGAGGTGACCATACCGTAGCTTAGCTGCAACGTATCCAGTACATAAGCCGAAAATGCCGATACCGTGAGATAAAACGAGAAGTTCCAGATGAACGCGATGCTGACGGTCATCATGAACATCTTATAGCGGAACGGCTCACGGAAGATCGCAATAAGCGAAGTACCGGTTCCGGTGTTGTGATATACCGGCTCCTTCGGGCGGGTCTGGAAATAGATGTCGCTCAGCACCAGCAAAACGCTGATCAGACGTAAGATAACAATAAACGTGATCTCCATCTCATCGCCGAGCGAGGTGATAAAGTTTGCAAGCTGACCGGAGACCAGCATGGTGACCGAAGATACCGCAGCATTGATGATGATCTGCAGGGTGATATACTTGGTACGCGTATCGTTGTCACCCATGTACTCCATATGCCATGCCGAGAAGCCCGGAGCAACGATGGTATTGATTGAGCCGGTGATAAACACAAAGCAGCAAAGCAAAACGATCTTACTGCCGACCGATAACGGAATAAACGGCAATACCGTGATCGCAAGGTTATTGAACACAAGCACAGCCAATCGTAAGCCGATCAACAGTTTTTTACGGTGTCT
>JBGUUN010000136.1:0-2268 GCA_045133555.1 Oscillospiraceae bacterium | reverse complement strand
GGTCATCACGTTTATGCGCTCCATGTGCAGGACAACTGGGGCAACGACGACCATCATCTGGCACCGTTTTCGGGTTCTCTCAATCTTGATTCGCTGATGCACGGTCTGCTCGACATCGGCTATAAGGGTTATTTCACGTTTGAGTCGGGCAACATCTTCTATCCTGCCGGCAAGCGCCGTCCGTATGATGAAGACACGCGCCTTGCAAAACCGCCGCTTCGTCTGCGCAGAACCGCAGAGAAATATCTGTATGAAATCGGTAAGTGTATTCTTGAAGAATACGGATGCTATGAAATCTGATCTTTGATTGTTTACCGCGATCGGAAAGGAGACTGCACATGAAACACCGCTTGTTATGGAATTTTGTTCTTGTTTGTTGTCTGACCGTTTTGCTTGCACTCCCGGTTTTTGCAAATTCTGCGGAGCCGCCGTGTCTGACGATTGTGGTTGTCAATGCACCCGATGATCTCGAGCTTGCGCTGGAGGATGCCAATTATGAGGAAGCATATCAACTTTCAAAACAGAAATCGGTGCGCGGTTGGGAGACGTATTTTCGTTTTCGATACAGTCATGTCACGTTTCCTGGTAAGGGATCTGCGGACGATGTGGATTTGTCCAAACTCCGTCTTGCGGTGACAACGGGCGGGAACACGACCCTGTTGGATTTACCCGATCAGACCTTTGCGCATTACAACAATGTACTTTTGCTGGATCTTTCAGAGCTGAAACAATTTCCCGATGCCTTTCCTTCGCAATATATGCTGCGCAGTGAGCTGTACGCAGGACGGATGGTACTGATCATCGGGATGCGTGTTATTCTGACCCTGTTGATCGAAGGAATTCTGTTCTGGGCGTTCGGATACAGAGAAAAGCACAGCTGGTGTGTGTTTCTCTGCTTCAATGCCATGACACAGCTGGCTTTGAATCTGATTCTCGGCGGCGCAACGATGGATTCGTATATACTGTTTGGATATTATCTGTTGGAAGCGGCAATCGTGGTATTTGAAGCACTTGCTTATTGGAATACCCTCAAGGAAAAACGGGGACGCAGTATCCCCTATGCGATGTGTGCCAATGCCGCAAGCCTTGTGATCGGTGCCCTTATGATCGAAAATCTGCCGCTTGCACTTTAATAAAGGAGAAAAACAATGAAGTTACTGACAAAAGAATTTATTTATGATTCAAAAACTCCCGTGAACATTCCGTCCTGTCATGCGGCAACGCTGATCAAAACCGCAGACGGTATTCTTGCCGCGTGGTTCGGCGGTACCCATGAAGGACATGACGATGTGCAGATTTATGTTGCACATCGCTCGGATGCGGACGGAACATGGTCGGCACCGCAATGTGTATCGGTCGTTGAGCCGATTCCGAACTGGAATCCGGTGCTTTTTGACAACGGCGAGGAGATTCTGCTGTACTATAAGCGCAGTAAGGAGATCCATTCGTGGAATACGATGTTCACGACCTCGCGCGACGGCGGGGATACTTGGGCTGTGCCGCGCCGCCTGTGCGAGGATGATGTCGACGGCAGAGGACCTGTCAAGAACAAGCCGATCCGTCTGTCCAACGGCACGATTCTCGCAGGTGCCTCCTTTGAGCAGGGACCGTGGCGGTGCTTTGCCGATATTTCCTCAGACAACGGCTACACATGGGAGCAGACACCGTTTCTTCCCGTTCCGTCCGAGGATACCGAGGTCATTCAGCCTTCACTTTGGGAGGATGAACGCGGCGTGCATATGCTTGTTCGCTCCAAAAACAAGAAGATATTCCGCTCCGATTCCACGGATTTCGGTAAGACCTGGTGTGCGCTGTACCCGATCGATCTGCCCAACAACAACAGCGGTCTGGATCTGGTCAAGGTTGCCGAAAACCGCATTATCCTTTGCTGCAATCCCGTGACCGAGGGACGTACACCGCTTTCTCTGTTTGAGAGTACCGACAGCGGTGACACTTTTGTGCGCCTGTTTGATCTGGAAACGGAACCCGGCGAATACTCCTATCCTGCGGTCATTACCGACGGTAAGTATCTGTACGGATGTTACACATGGCGGCGCGAAAAGATGGTATTCTTCCAATGCGAGCTTGGAGAATGACAGCGCGGCGCAGACTTCTTGCGTGTATTGCGGCGGTGGTGCTTGTCTGTACTTGTACTGCGATTTTTGCATGGCAGTATCACGCACACGCACCGACAGCCGTCATCTGGGCGGGCTCGGACTTGCAGGGTGAAGGTCGGGATGGCGTTGTGCTGTCACAGCTTTTGACCGC
>JBGUUN010000135.1:0-3683 GCA_045133555.1 Oscillospiraceae bacterium | reverse complement strand
TTCCTGTGCGGCCTGTGATTTCATAATGTCAATCACTTGCGGTGATAGGTTTAGTTTGGTCTGCATCACACGGTCCGCAACCGCTTTTTCTGCTTTCAGTTCTGTATCTCTTGCGCCACTCTCCAACCTCATGCTCCAACCTTAGAATAGTTGCAATCAGATTCTTTACCACTGGCAGTTGCACAATGACATCTCCTCCTGCATGTCAAGACAACATAATCTTAATGATATGGATGAATCCTATGATACACTTTTTCAACATTCCGTAAATCATTCGTTGATAAATAGGATCGGCATTGAGATACATTGACAGGCAGAATTTGCTGTGCTATAATCGGAATATACCCGAAGATGTCCGATCGGACTTTTTACGGAATGTTTCGGAGGTTATAATATGCAGATTACTTATCAATATTTGACAGATGATACCGTAAAACTCTTTACTGTGATCTGTTTGCCGGACAGCGAAGGGGTATACCCTACGGTGATTTACAGAAATCCTTATGTGGATGAGGAAGAGTATCTCTCCGAATCCGAAATCTGCGAAAGAAGAAAAAAGGAATTTGCAGTCTGGGTCGAGCATGGTTATGCGGTCGTTTTTCAGCATTGCCGCGGCAGGGGAAAGAGCGGCGGTGACTGCATCCCATATATTCATGAACGTGAAGACGGTTTGTTTTTGCAGGACTGGATCCGCAAACAGCCGTTTTATAACGGTGAACTCTATCTTTGGGGCGGCAGCTATACCTCCTCGGTACATTTTGTGACCGCACCGTTTGCAAAAGATATCAAGGGTGCAGCCCTGGAAGTGCAGGACTGTGAACGCTATAACTGTAATTATCGAAACGGCTTCTATAAAATCGCATTGCACGGCGGCTGGTATGTTGGAATGTACAAGCAAAAAAGCCACTTGAATAAATGCTATACCACCGACAGTTATAAAATGCTGCCGCTTTCCGATTTTTCCAAAACCGTATTCGGCGAGTCTGCCGCGGATTTTGATGAAATATTAAAGCATCCGCAAAAAGATGATCCGTTCTGGGATACCCGTTTTGGCGGCGGTGAAGCCCATCAGGCGATCCGAAATGCCGATATCCCGATTCTGCTGGTGACCGGATTCTATGATATCTATACCGGCGGTGTTTTTGATATGTGGAAAGAATTGGATGAAGCCACCCGTGAAAAATCCGCTCTTGCTGTACATCCGTTTGATCACGGTGGAAGCGGAGAGATGCAGCCGATCCATTTTTCGGATGGCTGTCTGCGCAAAGAATTTCCCGATTATGCGGTAAAATGGCTGGATGCGGTGCGGGGAAAATGTGAGCCGCCGTTTGCGCCGGGTAAGGTAACCTATTATAAATTGTTTGATCGGAAATGGTGCTGCGATGCGTTTTACGATGCCGATCAAACGGTTCGTGTCAGCTTGGGAGAAGGAAGTATTTCCTACACCTATAACCCGTATGCTCCGGCGGAATTCAAAGGCGGTCTTTCGGCGAATTTCGGCGGAAATGCGTGGCAGGATGCACCGAATTCCCGCTATGATATCATCAGTTTGTTTACCGAGCCGTTTGAGAAGGATACCTTTGTCAAAGGTAAGATCAAATCGAAGCTCACGGTCAGCTCGGATTGTGAGGATACCTGTTTTTATATGCGCTTAAGCTTATGTAAGGAGCAAGGCGACTACGGTCTGCGCGATGATATTACACAGATCTCCAATGTCACCGCAAATTATCGCCCGGGCGAGGAGATCGAACTGGAATTTACCTTTGATGAACATGCCTTTGTGATCGCAGCAGGTGAAAAATTCAGGATCGATATTTCCTCGTCGGCGTATCCGCTGTATGTGCCGCATACCAATCAAAAGGGGCTGTTCTCTGAGCAGACCACCGCAAAGATCGCACACAATACCGTGAAACTGGATGGCTCTTATCTGGAGATCCCGGTCACAGAATCATATTGACAAGTTGTATTCAAGATGTTAGAATAGCAGTAGAAATTCTTTATCGAAAGGAGATATTTTATATGATCGGAAAAATTAAACATGAAATGGCACAAAATATCGTTTGGGAGAAGGACGCGGATCACGGCGTAGTTTCTCCGCTTTGGTACGGCAATAACTTAGAGCATACCCGTTCGAGTATTTATCAAGGACTTTCTGCGCAGATGCTGCGTAACCGTAAATTTGCGGGTAAACCGTCGGTGATGGAAGGTGTGGCAAATCAGTGGTTTTTGATCGGTGAAAAAACCTTTGCTGCCCTGAAGTATAATGAATTCGCTTACACCCACCATGACGTCGAGCATTATCATATGCGCCGTAATGTTGAACTGAATGCACAGGAGCTGCTTTGCTGTGAAGCGGGCATCGAGAGTGGTATGGGTCAGCACGAGCTGTATTTTGCAGCGGGTGAGAAGTACGATTTTGCAATCGTTGCAAAATCTCTGCAGGGTGTGACCTTAACCGTAAAACTGACCGACCGCAGCGGTAAAACCGTATATGCTTCCGATTCCATTCAGGTAGAAGCCGGTGCGGAATGGAACCGCTATACTTTGGTGCTTTGTCCGGATACCACCGATGCGGATGCGGATCTGCGTATCGTATTCGATGCGTATGCTTATCTCACCATCGGTGCGATCTCGCTGATGAATCAGAATAACTTCCGCGGTATGCGTGTCGATGTCATCGAGAAGATGAAAGAGATCGGTATCAAGATCCTGCGTTGGCCGGGCGGCAACTTTGCCGGTGAATATAACTGGTTTGACGGCTTACTGCCGGTAGACGAGCGTGCACCGTTTGAGTCTTATATGAATCTTGAGACCCAGCCGCACTCTCTCGGTTACGACTACCATGAGATCAATACCGACGATTTTGTTGCACTTTGCCGCAAGATCGGAGCACAGCCGTTTATCACCATCAACCCGGCTTGGAATACTGCGGAAGAAAATGCAGCTTGGGTTGAGTACTGTAACGGTGATGCTACCACCAAATACGGTAAACTGCGTATCGAGCGCGGTTTTGAAGAACCGTATAACGTAAAATATTGGTCGCTCGGCAATGAATTCGGCTACGGTCATATGGAAGGCGACAATACGTCGAAAGGTTATGCGCGTCTGGCAAGAGAGAATGCGGAGAAGATGCTTGCGGTTTGTCCGGATCTGACCCTTTGCTCCTCCGGTCCGTACCCGAATAAAGACTGGGCAGAGAACAGTGCCAAACAGCTTTCGGATGTAGCGGAATATGTTTCGCTGCACTACTATGCAACCAAACCGGAGTATGACGATCTGACCAAGATCAAAGAGGAATATGAGCAGCTGCTGACCCATGTGGATATCGCAAGAAACCTGATCCGTGAACAGCGTTCGCTGCTTGACGATTCGCTTAAGATCTCCTTTGACGAGTGGAACGTTTGGTACGGCTGGTACCGCCCGTCCTGTATTTCGGACGGTATGTATGCTGCATTGATGATACATATGCTCTTTGACGAAGCACCGAAAAGCAATGTAGGCATCGTCTGCCAGTTTGAGGCAGTCAACGAAGTTGCGATCCAGGTTAAGAAGGATGGCGTAAAATTGGCCGCATTCGGTCAGATGCTTGCAGTGATGAAGGCACATTGCGGCGGTACGCTGCGCTATGTTGACGACTTTGCGGTCGTATCCGAGAAGGATGATGTCATCACCATGACACTGAT
>JBGUUN010000134.1:0-1532 GCA_045133555.1 Oscillospiraceae bacterium | reverse complement strand
GCAGCCACTTCGGGAGCAGCAGCGAGAAGAAGTTCTTAAACTGGCGTCTTGGGTCATCCGCATCCAGGAAACGTACCTTGGCACGGTACAAAATCAGACACACCATCACAAATATCACCGCCAACGATACAAAGACACTGGCGGCACGCATAAAGCGTTCCCTGTTTGCCATACGCACCGTCGGACGGAGATAACTTTCCAGATTGTTGTACTCCAGCATCACGCCGCTTTTTAAGCTGCCGTCTGCCGCTACCAGCATCGACATGGTATCGCGGTTCCAGTTGATTGCAGCAGCCTGGAAATCCGCGAACACGACCTCCTGCACATCGTCGCGGGTGGAGGAGGACAGGTAGTTTTGCACCAATACCGTGCCGTTGCGCTTGCCCTGGGTCAAAAACGCCACCGCCTGATGCAGCTTCGGATCGGTCAGCAAGATCGGAAGCTGATCCACGCTATGAAACTGCTTCTTCGCTTGCTGATACATACCGCAATAGTTGTTCGGCAGATCCTGATACTGGGTGTAATACCTTTTTTCATTGTGGTGCTTCACACGCAAAAGCGCCACATTCTGTCCGTCGCAGGTGATGACGAACATATAGCCGCTGATGTTTTTTTGCGCATAGGACAAGCCGGTGTTTTCGGCAGAGATAGCATAATCGTACCAACTGAGCTCCATCATCGGTGCCGGGTATTCCAAGCTCAGGTCGTAATGATCCAGCGCGATCTGATAATCCGCATCGGTCCATTCGGACATATCCGCCTGCGGATCCTCCTTCAAGATACGGTCGGAAACGATGCGCTGCATCATTTTTGGATATTTTTCGAATAAGATCGCAATACCGTCCTTTTGCAGGCGTTTGAACGCCTCGGTCTTGGCGGCCATCATTTCGTCCACAGAATAGACATGACGTTCATCGGACGAGATGCCGTGGACATACGGATTGGTGATCTCATCAAGTTTGATGTCATATGCGGTCCCGGCGGCGCATACCGTAAGCGGCAGCAAAATACAGACGCATAAGATCAGTGCGAGAAACGCACAGCATTTTTTGATCATATATCATACTCCTGTCATTGTTCGATCGTTACTGCTTTCATTATAGCACATAACCCCTTCAAATTGCAACCCCAAACCCGCGCAGAGCCTGCGCTCCCGTAGCGCTGATAGTTGGGATGCACCGTTTTCAGCCGGCAGCAGAGCTGCCTATTGTCTGGCGGTCTTATACTTTAGCGCTCGAATAATATGACTTAAAAGGACGGTTTTTACCGTCCTCTTTTATATTTTGCAGAAACCTATCTTGCCTCTCCCTTTGGGAGAGGTGGCAGACCGCAGGTCTGACGGAGAGGGCAAAACAGCCACGGAGTGCCTCCGGTGGCGTAGCGCTGCGAGTTAGTACGCCGCAGAAAGCCGGCAGCAAAGCCGCCTATTGTCTGGCGGTATACAGCCTTAGCGCTCGACTTATGAAATTTAAGAGGACGGTTTTTACCGTCCTCTTTTTGTTTATTCAAAACTGTATCTCAGCTCGCCAAAG
>JBGUUN010000133.1:0-2714 GCA_045133555.1 Oscillospiraceae bacterium | reverse complement strand
TTTGGTGGTTAAGCTCTGCGGGATCACACTCGGAAGATTGCGCCAATCCCAAATCGGATTGCCGTTTTGCGGCTGCGGTTTGCCCTCGTACAGATGTCTGCCCACAACCGGTTCGCCGGTATGATACGCTTCTTCACACGCCAATGTCTGATACCATGCATACAGCGGCAGACCGCAATACAGGCGGAGCATACCGATGCGGTCAGTGCGGTCGGTAATACATTTCATTAAACCTGCGTTGTTATTGTTATCGATCAGCATCTTACCCGCACCGTCGATCACAGCAGCGATCTTCGGAACGTAGATAAGACCCGCCTTGCCTGCGGTAGCGGTGTTGTGATATGCCGCATTGTTCCAGAATAACGGCTCTGCCTTCTGCATCAGCGGCTTCATATAGTCGTGATAAATCTCATGAGTGAGGGTCTCAACTTTATCGGTCTCATATTTCTGCTCAAGGTAGGACATAATGTTGCGGTCCGCAAACTCTTTGAATACGTGTTCGGTAAAGAAGCGGGAAACCGGTTTGGCGATCTTGCGCATATCGCCAAACAACCAAGATGCGCTGTTTGCAAGCAGGAAATTCATAAACTCCCCGAATACGGCGTTTGCGTCTATCTTCTCCACATAGCTGTCCAGAGCCGGACAAAGCTCCTTTACCGTGATGATCGGCACGGTATACGAAGCGGTCGGGCGTTCGTGTTTCAACTCTTGCTTGTTTCTTTCAAAGGTCTCGGTCAGGTTTTCTGCAACACGGGATAGGACCGCATAGAAGCCTTCCCCTGCTGCGGTGACCTGCTCTTTTAAGGTGGTTAAGATACGCTCGATCTGTTTGCCTCTCTCCAGCTCGATCTCATGCATATCCAGCTGCATCAGAGCATTCTCGTAATCCGCAACGTTCCGTCTGTTCGGTTTTGCACTCATTACGGCATTGGCCTTATGATACTCGTTCCACAGACAGTCGGACTGCTGCTTCTCATAATTCATGAACTCGGCATTCTGGCAAATCAATCCGTAGATAACGTGCATTAAGTTTTTCTGCTGAGCCGCATTTAAGATGTTATATGCAAAATGCGGACCGAAGTTTGCGTTTGCAGCTACGGTATCCAGCCAAACTCTGATCTTACAGATCAAGGACTCGACATTGTTCGGGTCGCAAAGAGCTTTGGCCTTGGCTTCCATCTTGTCAATCATCTCACCGCGTTCTTTTTCGTAATGCTGCTCGATAGCTCTGTTGCCCATATCTTTAACTTCTTTGTGGGTAACACCGCTTGGGGTGAAACCGCCGCCGGCAGCATTCTTGGTCACACGGAAGAGGTTTTCGTAGTTTAAGCCGACCGCATCACAGAGATTTTGTACATCCTCTTTGCTCGGCATAAGGTTTTGTTTTTCCGCAAAGCGCTCAAACAACGCGGATGCCAAGTAAGTATTGATCTCTTTGCGCGGTACTTCGACGGAAGCACCGCCGATGGTCATATAACCGTTATATGCACCGTGGTCTTTCTGTACCATTGCAATTTTTACCGCTAACTTCGCAATAATCTCGCGCATCGAGCCAAACGGGCCATGATCGGTAAGCCACTCGGTAACATAGTCCGCAACCGTATGCATCGCATTCTCGTAGGGATTCTGAGGCAGATAGCCTGTAGCACCGGCAGCGGAGATCAGATAGCACAGATCGACCGGCTGACGTCTCCACTCGATGGTCTGACCGTTCTGATACTGCTGAACGAAAGTGCCGCCGTTTTTATCCAGGTTCATACAGTAATCCAGTTCTTTTAATGCAGCGTAGCCGTTGCTCTGCAAATAGTGCTGTGTTACCGGGACCTTCACTTTACTCAAATTCACATCCGGCATAAAGCAATAACCGTAGATCTTATCCTCGCCGAAACAGCCAGCTAAAGCCATCGCTTTCTGCGCCATATAGCAGACATCCAGGAAGATACCCGAGCCGGTACCGCCGCAAAGACCGGTGAAAATATGGATATTGGTATTGGCAACTGCAAGTCCCGCTTTTGCCTGATTGATCAAATTGACCACGTGACCGATAAACTGAAAGGATTTTTCCATCATCAGATAACGGCCGATCTGACGGTTAGCAATCGGACTGCTGTTCCTTTTTGGAACATTGATATCCTCATATCTCATCCAGGACATCTCAGGTCTGGTGTCCCTAAGCTCCTCCAACACAGCTGCAGCTTTTAAGTAGTCTAAATCTCCGGAAATATCAAAGAATTCTTTTTCTGTGATCGCATTGACCTCTTTTGCCGAGCCGTAGAGATTGTTTTCATCGGAGTCAACCGCCAAAAATTTGATATGGTTATATTCCGGAAGATCCGCATCCGGATCATCCGGGAGGATATTGTCATACACCGACTGTTTGATCGCCCGCAGCGCATCGATACCCGTACCGCCCAGACCGATCAGAATATTCGCATCCTTCGATGCTTTCACCTGCTGCGCATAAGAGCGGATACCGCCGCCCGCAGACAGAGATAAATCCCGATAAATTGCCATACTTTCTATCTCCTTTACATCCTGTTCCGTGTCAAAAAAGGAAGGTTTTCCCTCCCCCCCGATAGTTTTATTGTACCTTTTCCTTGCCGCGAATACAAGCACTTTTATCAAAGTTACAGTGCGTTAAAAAAATCTCCCCACCGATTTTGGTGGGGAGAAAAGGGTCAATAGAATATTTGGAGTGCGGCGGTCAGACTGCG
>JBGUUN010000132.1:0-7895 GCA_045133555.1 Oscillospiraceae bacterium | reverse complement strand
ATACTCACGGATTTTTTGATTCAGCTTGGAATCAGGAATTTAACAAACAACAGTACAAACACCAGGATCATTACGATGCGGATATACTTTGCGCCGCCTTTGATCGCCAGCTTCGAACCGACAAAGTTGCCTAAAATCGCACAGATCGCCGCCGGGATGCCGATGGCAAATACCACCTTGCCGCCGATCAGATATACGATCAGCGCTGCAACATTGGAGGCCAAATTGCAAAGTTTTGCGCAGCCGGAACCGGTGACCAGATCCATTCCCAAAAACCAGGAATAAGCCAGGATTAAAAAAGTACCGGTACCCGGACCGATCATACCGTCATACACGCCGATGACCAGACCGATCACCAGCGACAAAACTGCGACCTTCTTCCCCGAAAGCGAAATTTGCTCGGTCAAAGCAGTTTCTTTCAACCGACGTCTGTTGAAGATTTTGTCTTTGAGCAGCATAAATACCGCAACGATCGGCAGCACGATCTGCATGATGTTTTTCAACATCTCCTCGCTTACAAACAAAGCGGTTCTTGCACCGATCGCAGAGCCGATGAATGCACCGACAACCGAGAACAGTGTCACCTGCAGATGCACCTTTTTGGCACGCAGATAGTTGACCGAAGCCATGGTGGTGCCAAGACACATCGCAAATTTATTGGTACCGGCAGCCAGATGCGCCGGAAGTCCTGCAAACAAATAAGTAGGAAGCGAGATCACACCGCCGCCGCCGGCAATGGAATCTACAAAGCCTGCGAGAAAAATAAACGGACAGATGATCAAAAGCTGTCTTATCAATTCTCCCATAAAAATATCCCTTCTTTTTATCTTTTTCAAATCACAACCCGCGCAAAGATCACATATACTGGCAAGAAAAGCAAAGGAGATGAGATTTTTGCGGCCAATGCATTTCAAATTCTGCGGTATGCCTTCGGGCGGTACATGGATCATCTGCGGTATCGCGATGCTGCTGCTGTTTTTCTTTTCCTGGCGCGCCTTACTGGCATTCGCCGGTTGTGCCATGATATTTACCGGCTGCAGCAGACTGATCCGGAAACATTGAGAGGGGGTCATATTTTGAAAGTGGTTGTCATCAAGAGCAACAAATTCGTATCCGGGATCCTTCGGATGATTTTTGGCATCAGAAGATCCGCAAACGATATCTAAAGACAAAAAAGGGCGAACCCACTTGGTGGTTCGCTCTTATCTGTGCCGTTTACAAACCGACGAGGGGATGTCGGTTTGCAACAGAATAATTTTTACGCCATCGGATCGATATACGGATCAGCTGCATTTAAGTGATCCGGGGTAACACGGTGACATGCTACTTTATGACCCGGTTTGACCTCGATCAGCTCCGGACGTTTCTTGCGGCAGATCTCGCATGCATAACGGCAGCGGCCTGCGAATGCGCAGTAATCACCGGTATCGATCGGGCTCGGTACGTCACCTTCCAGGATGATACGCTGTTTTGCTTTTTCCAGATCCGGGTTCGGCAGCGGTACAGAGGACAACAGTGCCTGAGAGTACGGATGCATGGTCTCAGCGTAGATATCATCGGAGGAAGCAACCTCAACCAGACGGCCAAGGTACATAACCGAGATACGGTCAGAGATATATTTTACGATGTTTAAGTCGTGTGCGATGAAGAGATAGGTCAGACCTAATTTCTGCTGCAGATCTTTTAACAGGTTGATAACCTGAGACTGGATGGATACGTCCAGTGCGGAGATCGGCTCGTCACAAACGATGAATTTCGGCTCGATTGCCAGTGCACGTGCAATACCGACACGCTGACGCTGACCGCCGGAGAACTCGTGCGGGAAACGGTTTGCGTGCTCACGGTTTAAGCCTACCAGCTCAAGCAGCTCATAAATACGCTCTTTTCTTGCTTCGCCTTTGTACAAGCCGTGGATATCGATACCCTCACCGATGATGGAACCAACGGTCATACGCGGGTCTAAAGACGCATACGGATCCTGGAAGATCATCTGTACGTCTTTGGTGAAGCTTAAACGAGCTTTTTTATTGAAGCCAAAGGACTGCGGAACGTCTTTACCTTCAAACTGGTAAACACCGCCGGTCTGCGGGTAGATACGGGAAACAACACGGCCGAAGGTAGATTTACCGCAGCCGGACTCACCTACCAGACCCATGGTCTCGCCTTCGTAGATCTCCATGTCTACTTCGTCAACTGCTTTGAGCAGTTTACCGCCGCCAACCGGGAAATATTTTTTCAGGCCCTTTACTTCAAGTAAAGGCTGTTTGGTTTTTTCTTCCATTATTTCTTACCTCCCAGTTTCAGTTCGGACGGGCAGGACGGATGATGTAACCAGCAGGAAGCCTCGTGGCCCGGGCTGATTTCAAAGTACGGAGCCGGTTTTTCCTTACAAATCTGCATGCAGTGCTCACAGCGAGCAGCAAACTCACAGCCTTTCGGCGGAGCTAACAGGTTCGGCGGGGTACCCGGAATGGAGGCCAGACGCTCGGAGCGATCTTTCTCAACATCCGGTAAGGACTCCAGTAAGCCGATGGTATACGGATGAGACGGTTTGTAGAAGATCTCCTCTACGGTACCGCGCTCCATGATACGACCGGAGTACATAACAACTACGTTTTTCGCTAAGTTAGCAACAACACCTAAGTCATGGGTGATTAAGATGATAGCAGTACCGGTCTCCTCTTTGATGTCACGCAGCAGGTCGATGATCTGTGCCTGAATGGTAACGTCCAAAGCGGTGGTCGGCTCGTCTGCGATCAGGAGTTTCGGCTTGCATGCCAGAGCCATTGCGATCATTACACGCTGACGCATACCGCCGGAGAACTCGTGCGGATACTGTTTGATACGGGATTCCGGGCTCGGGATCTGTACCAGTTTTAACAGCTCGATTGCACGCTCAGCAGCCTCTTTTTTGGATAAGTGCTGGTGTTTGATCAATGACTCGGTGAGCTGGGTACCGATCTTCATGGTCGGGTTTAAGCAGGTCATCGGATCCTGGAAGATCATTGCAACTTCACGGCCGCGGATATCCTGCATTTCCTTCTCGGAAAGCGGAACGATATCTCTGCCGTTTAACATAATAGAACCGCTTTTAATGCGAGCCGGCGGCATCGGATTGAGTTTCATGATAGTCTGAGCAGTTACGGATTTACCGCAGCCGGACTCACCTACTACCGCCAAAACTTCACCCTCGTTTACCGCATAGCTGACACCACGAACGGCCTGTACTTCACCTGCATAAGTGTCGAAGGACACGCGCAGGTCTTCAATGGTCAATACATTATTATTTTCCATAATTGATATTTACCGCCATTCTCCGTGCTATTAAACCAATTTCTCAAAACATCGCCGTCAAGCACGGAAGATATGGCGATGTGAGAAGTATGAGGACGATTATTTACGCTGTTTCGGGTCGAATGCATCACGCAGTGCGTCACCTACTAAGTTGAAGGAGAGCATGGTCAGCGAGATGAAGATTGCCGGAACGATCATCAGATGCGGGTTTAAGGTCAAGTTTGCCGCACCGTCGGAAGCCAAGATACCCCAGGACGGCTGCGGTGCCGGAACACCCAGACCGATGTAGCTTAAGAATGCCTCGGTGAAGATCGCACTCGGGATGGATAAGGTTAAGTTTACAACAACAACAGACAGGGTGTTCGGGATCAGGTGACGGGTTAAGATTCTGAACGGAGAAGCACCCATAACCTTGGAAGCCATAACGAATTCCTGCTCTTTGAGCTGAACTACCTGGCCACGTACCAAACGTGCCATACCGGTCCAACCTACGGTGGAGTATGCAATGATGATGGTGGTGATACCCGGTTTCATGATCAGCATCAACAGCATAACGATGATCATGTACGGAATACCGGTGATCAGGTCAACGACACGCATCATGATGTTATCGATGATGCCGCCGCAGTAACCGGAGAAACCGCCGTAAATTGCGCCGATAACGAAGTTTACGAGTACAGCAGCGAATGCGATGATCAGGGATACACGAGCGCCGACCCAAACACGGGTCCATAAGTCACGGCCTAAGATATCGGTACCGAAAATATGGAAAGAACCGTCGGAAGCGGTAGAGAACATCGGGAGTTTGTTGTTGGTGATGTCCATCTGATCGTAGGTGAACTGGGAGAACATCGGGATGAAGATCGCACCAAGGATGATGATAACCAAGAAGATGCTGCAGACTACAGCAACCGGGCTTTTAGCAAAGCGGCGCATAGCATCTTTTAAGAAGCTGGTAGATTTACCTGCGAGCGCCTCACCCTCTTTTAAGTCAACGCCGATATGGGTAAAGTCGAGAACTTCTTCCTGCTCGACAGCAGTGTTTTTGATTTCTTCGCTCATATTTTACCCCTTTCTGCCTGCGAGACGGATACGCGGATCGATAAAGCCGTAAGCGATATCAACCGCTAAGTTTGCAAGTACTAAGAACGCGCCGTAGAATACGGTGGTACCTGCGATAACGGTATAGTTCTGGTTGGTAACCGAGGTAACGAAGTATTTACCCATACCCGGGATACCGAATACCTTCTCAACTACGAATGCACCGGTCAAAAGACCTGCGGTCATCGGACCTAAAACGGTAACAACCGGTAAAAGTGCGTTACGCAGTGCATGTTTGAAGGTGATCTGGGTATTGTTTAAGCCTTTTGCTCTTGCAGTTTTGATATAATCGGAGTTTAATACGTCGATCATACTGCTCTTGGTCAATCGGGTGATGGATGCCAAGGAACCCAAACCTAAAGAGAATGCCGGCAGGATCTTGGACATTTCGCTGTTCCAACCGATAACCGGGAATACCGGGAAACCAAGCAGCTGGCCTAATTTTAAGCCAACAAAGTACTGTAACAGTGCAGCGATAACGAAAGACGGGATAGATACACCGATGGTAGCGATAACCATAACAGCGCTGTCCCAACCGGTGTTTCTCTTGATCGCAGCTAAGGTACCCAGAGAAATACCGAATACTAAAGCGAAGATCAGAGCACGAATACCTAAGTCAGCGGAAACCGGGAAGGTTTCGGAAATGATCAGGGATACCGAACGGTTGGAGTCAAGGCAGACACCTAAGTCGCCTTTGAAAGCATTACCGATGTACAGCAGGATCTGCTCCCATAACGGTTTGTCCAGACCATATTTTGCATATAATGCAGCTTTAACCGACTCAGGGATAGCTTTCTCGCCGATGAACGGGTCACCCGGCAGTAACTGCAGCATGCTGTAGGTGAAAACGAACAGCAGGATTACGGTTAAGAAAGCAAAAACCAGACGCTGCATGATATATTTGAACATCTGCATTTTGTAACCTCCTATTCCGTGATTCACGGAAAATCATTTGTGTGCGAATGGGGGACACGCGGATGAGTGTCCTTGCAGCAAAGACATTTGCGTTTTTTGTACTCCAACGCTTTACTGCGTGAAAGCAATAAACAAAAAAGATTGTTGATCAAAAAGAAATGACCGGGACAACCGTGGCGCCCTACGCCTTTCTTTTTATATAAGAAATCTCGAAGCAATCGTGCGCACATACCTTTTCGGTGCACTGATTACTTCTTTTTAACCAACAATCCGGTCATGGATAGCCGGAATGCACTCCGGCATATATGACCAACATCGAAACTCGGCTTAATAGCCGATTTTGATCGATTTCCGACGCAATTATCGGTTAAAATCCCAGTACCCACTTACACCATGCACCGCCGGAGCGCAATGCGCCCCGGCGGAACACGTCTAATGTTATTAGATACTGGTCTAAGTCAGCAATGTTTTGAACCAGTTATTTCAGCACTTTAATAATCTTTTCGATTATTTGTTGATGGAAGCCCATCTTAAGGACCAATCCTGGAATACGGTACGAACCATGCCGTTCAGTTTACCGGAAACTACATAAGAGGAGTTTCTGAAGTAGAAGTGAGCGATTGCATAGTCTTCAGCTAAGATCTTCTCAGCCTCAACCATTGCTTTAGCACGTGCTTCCGGATCGGTGGAGTTGTGGATGATTTCCATCTGAGCATCGTAGTCCGGGTTGGAGTAGAATGCTTTGTTGTTGCCGTTGCCGGTCTCCCACAGCTCTAAGAAGGTCTGCGGGTCGTTGTAGTCCGGGCCCCAACCGTACATGGAGATGTCGTAGGTACCATTGGTCTGGTTGTCCAGACGCTCTGCGAACGGAACCTGTTTGATCTCTACGGTGATGCCAGCAGCTTTAGCGCAGCCCTGGATGTACTCGCCTAAGATTCTGGAGGTCTCGCCGTCGTCGGTTAAGTACTCGATTACGGTGGAAGTCGGGATGCCTAACTCAGCACAACCAGCTTCCCAAGCTGCTTTAGCGCCCTCAACATCGTTGTCGGTGGTGAATTCGTTATCAGCCCAAATGTCGGAGAAGTTTTTGCCGTTAGCGTTTAAGCTGCCTAAAGACCAGTGGAATGCCGGCTCAGAAGCGTCGTTACGAACGTTCTTAACGTAGTCTTCACGGTTTAAGCACAGGGAGATTGCTTTACGGATGTTTTTGTTCTGGAACATCTCGTTTTTGTGGTTCATCATTACGCACCAGGAAGAACCATCAGAGTAAGAATCGATTACAACGCCCGGGTAGGAAGCTTCCAGCTCGTCAGCCTGGTCACCGGAAGATAAACCAACCATATCCAGCTCGCCTGCTTTGAAAGCATTGATAGCTGCGGAGGTATCGTTGATCATAACGCCGGTCCATTTGTCGATCTTGCAGTTAGCAGCGTCGTAGTATTTCTCGTTTTTCTCGAATACGCATTTGCTGTTGTGAGCCCACTCGGTCATAACGTACATACCGTTGTAGTGCATGGAGTTTGCTTCGGTACCGTAGGTTTCAGACCACTCATCCTCACGGATCGGGTAGTAGGTAGCGAATGCTACTAAAGAGTCGAAGTATGCACACGGAGCCTCTAAGGTAACAACCAGAGTTTTGTCATCCGGGCACTCGATGCCTAAATCTTCAACAGAGCCTTCGCCGGTGTTGTAAGCTTTTGCACCTTTGATGTAGTACAGTAAGTAGGAATACTCAGAAGCAGTTGCCGGCTCGAGAACTTTCTCCCAAGCGAATTTGAACTGCTGAGCGGTTACCGGCTGGCCGTCTTCCCAAACAGCGTCATCACGCAGGTGGAAGGTCCAGACCAGACCGTCATCAGAAACTTCATATTTCTCAGCGGTTGCCGGCTGCGGAATATCGTTCTGATCTTTCATTAACAGACCATCTTTAACGTGCATTAAGATCTGGAAAGAGATGGTGTCGGTGGTGGTTGCGGAGTTTAAAGACGGCGGCTCAGAAGAGAAGTTCAGAGTTACAGCGCCTTCCTCTGCGGTGCCCGGGAACATAGCGTTAACGCCTTTACCGGAAGACTGGTTGTTAGCACAACCGGTCAGTGCCATAGAAGCAGCAACAACGCCTGCTACTAAAGCAGATAAGAATTTACACTTTTTCATTGCGTGTTTCCTCCTAAAATTTAGTGCCCAACCTCTTGGTCGGGAACTTGGACTTAAACATTGCTGTATGCTGAATATTATAGCCTATTTGCAGCAATTAGTCAATATAGAAATTTCATTTTTTTCAATTTCTCGAAATATCGGTTCGTTATACAAATACATTTGTATCTTCTAACGAAAAACCTTCTATACATCTTGTGAAAACATTGCGTTTTTTGCTTGATTTTTGAATAAATTGCGAATAGATTTTCGTGTTTTCACGCTTTTAAACCCGATTTTGAAAGTTTTGGGTATAAAAATTTCTTTTTTTACAAACAGATTGCCAATTTTCCCTTTCTGTGCTATAATAAAAGAAAGTTTTAATTCGGAGGTATTCTTATGAAACTCGGTATTTTGGGTGCAATGGACTGTGAAGTTTCCTTGCTCCGCGA